>DASSQJ010000231.1:0-4326 GCA_035702545.1 Phycicoccus sp. | reverse complement strand
AGCGCCTCGCCCACCGACTCCGCGTCCGGGCCGCCCCACACCGAGGATGCCGTGCCGCCGGCCTCGCTCCCGGCCCGCGACCTGGCCCGCACCCTCGCCTGGGTCCCGCAGTGGTCGAGCTCGACGATCGTCGCCGGCACGGTCCTCGACGAGGTGCTGGCGACCGCCCGCGCGATCGGCCGTCTCGACGGGGGGACCGAGTCCCGCGCCCGCGAGCTGCTCGCGGCGCTGGGGCTGGCCCACCTCGAGCGGGCCGACCCTCGTGCGCTCTCCGGCGGGGAGCAACGGAGGCTCGCGGTCGCGGCGGCCCTGCTCCACGGGCCGCCGGTCCTCCTCGCCGACGAGCCGACCGTCGGGCAGGACCGGCGCACCTGGGCCGCCCTCGTCGGTCTCGTCGCCGCCTACCGCGTCGCGGGCGGGGCGGTCGTCGCCGCCACCCACGACGCGAACGTCGTCGCGCGGGCCACGACCGTCCGCGACCTGCGCGCCACGCCACGGCCCGCGCCCGGGCCCCGCCGCCGCACGCCGCTCCTCGCCCGCTGCGGCCCGCTCGCCCTCCTCGCCGGTGCGCTGCTCGCCGTCCCCGCCGGCGTGGCCTCACCGCACTGGACGACGTCGCTCGCCGTCCTCGCCACCCAGGTCGTGCTCGCCGTCGTCGGCCTGAGCGCCCCGGGGGCCGGCCCGCGCCCCACCGGCCGAATCCGCCGCGTCGTCGTGCGGATGGTGCCTGGACTCGTCGCCGCGGCCTCGGTCGGCTGGTCGACGTGGTGGCTGGCCGGACGGGACGTCGACACCGCGGCGACGGTCGCGCTGCGGGTCCTCGTCATCGTCATGCCGTCGGCGGTGCTCGTCCCGTGGATCGACCCGGACGCCCTCGGCGACCACCTCGCCCAGCGGCTGCGGCTTCCCGACCGCCCCGTCGTCGCGACCGCCGCGGCGCTCCAGCGGGTGCAGTCCTTCGGGACGATCTGGACCGAGCTCGGCCGGGCCCGGCGGGTCCGGGGCCTCGGGACCTCGTGGCGCCGGCCGCGGGGCCTTGTCGCCCACCTCGGTGCCCTGACGACGGGCCTGCTCGTCCGCACCCTCCGGGCCGCCGCCGAGCTCGCCGTCGCGATGGACGCCCGAGGGTTCGCGACCGCCCAGGCCCGCACCTGGTGGGCCCCGGCGCCGTGGCGGTGGGGCGACACGGTCCTCGTCGCCGCGGCGGCCCTCCCCGTCGCCGTGGCCGTGCTCGTCCGCTGAGCCGCGACCCCCCGCTTCCACCCGTGGGCGGGTCGCGGAGCGTATCTCCTCGTGAGGCGGTTCACTGGGGGCCGCACCGGTGGAGGGAGGCGGATGGCCGAGCGCGCGGAATTCGACGCCTTCGTGCGCGAGCGCTGGCCCTCGCTGCTCCGCTCGGCCGTGCTCCTCACCGGCGACCGGTACGCCGCCGAGGACCTCGTCCAGGAGGCCCTCGTGCGGGCCGCCCAGCACTGGCGCCGCGTGGACACCGCCACGGCCGACGCGTACGTCCGCCGCATCCTCTACACCCGCTCCGTCGACGCGTGGCGGTGGCGCCGCCGCCAGCCGGACCCCGTCGAGGTGCTCGAGCGCGACGTCCACCCGGGCCAGGACGTCGCCGCGCTCGCCGACACCCGCCTCACCCTCGAACAGGCCCTGGCCCGGCTCACCCCGCGCCAGCGCGCCGTCCTCGTCCTGCGCTTCTACGAGGACCGCACCGAGATGACGACCGCCGAGGTGCTCGGGTGCTCCCCGAACACGGTGAAGTCGCAGACGCGACACGCGCTCCAGCGGCTGCGCGAGCTCGCGCCCGAGCTCGCCGCCACCTTCGGCCGGGAGGAGGCCTCCCCATGACGACGCCCCACGACGACCTCCACGCCCGGCTCGCGGTGCTCGCCGAGACCCGCGTCGCCGACGGCGGCCCACCCGCCCCACCGACGGACGTACTGTGGCGGGCGGGCAGCCGTCGCCGGTGGCGCGTCCGGGCTGCGGCGGGAGCGGTCGTCGCCGTGGTCCTGCTCCTCGTCGTCGGGGCCTTCGTGCCGATCGGCGGCGTCCCGGAGGCGGTCCCGGCCACCGCTCCCGGCGAGCCCCTCCCGTCCTACCCGGAGCACGTCGCGATGCCGTGGAGCCCGCCCCGAACCGCGACCCCCGGGCCGTCGGCCATCGCCGTCGGCGGAGCGAACGGGGAGGAGGCCGGGGCCTGGCTCGTGGGTCCCACCGGCGGCGTGTCGTTCCTCCCGCTGCGCTCGCTCACCGGGTCCGGCGGCGGCTTCGGGGGGCCGGAGGAGCGACTCGCGGTGTCGCCGGACGGCCACTGGCTGGCGACCGGCGCCGGGCTCCACGACCTCGTCTCCGGCCGGGACATCGGGGTCGCCCTCGACAGCGGCGGCGTCCCGGCCGACGTCGGGTGGGAGAGCGCCCCGTGGTGGAGCCCCGACTCGCGCCGCGTCCTCTACTCCGCAGGCCCGGGCTCGTCGGCCGGCGAGGGCCTCGTCGTCGACCTGGCCGGTACGACGGCCGTGGTGCCGCCCGCGGGTGTCGGCGACGCCCTCGTCCTCGCCGGATGGCGCGACGACTCCACGGTGATCGCAGTGTGGCGCAAGGGTGCCGAGGAGTTCCTCGTCATGACCTGGACCCTGGGGGACGAGCAGTGGACCAACGGCCCGACCATCTCGTGGCCGGGCTGGGAGGAGGACTGGCCGCAGGCCCCTGACACCGTGGGGTCGGAGCGGATGACGGCCGCCGCGGTGTCCCCGGACGGCTCGCAGGTCGTCCTGCTCGGCTCGGTCAACGGCGCGGTGCCCGGCACGACGGACACCCGGGCGCAGGTGTTCGACTCCAGCACCGGCGCGCTGGTGGGCTTCCCGGTCGGCGACGTCCCAGCAGCGGACGCGGGCTGGACCGCCGGCTCGTCCGTCGACTGGCCGGGATGGGGCTGCCGGATCGGCTGGCGCAACGGGGGGCCGGTCGTCACCGACGACGGCGCGTTCCGGCCCGCCGGCGACCCCGACGGCGGGGACCTCGTGACCCTGCCGCCACCGCTCGCCGGGGGGTGCCCGGCCCTGGCCGGCAACGAGCTGCAGGGCACCCCGCTGCCGAACACGGCAGCACTGTGGGCACAGCGGCTGCGGACGTGGGGCCTTCCCCTGGCCGGTCTCGTCGCGGTCCTCGCTCTCGCCTGGTGGTGGAGCAGGCGGCGCGGCGGATGGACCCGGCCGCTCCCCCGGCTGCCGTTCATCTACCCCACGGCGGGTACCGGCGGACGATGAGCGGGCCGGGGGCACCCGGTCCCGGAGCGGCCGGGCATACTGGTCGATCGTGTCCGCCGACCCCGTGACCGCTCCCGACGCGCGGGTCCGCATCCCCCGCGAGATCTGGGTCCTCATCGCGGCGGCGTTCGTCATCGCGCTCGGCTTCGGCCTCATCACCCCGGTCCTGCCCCAGTTCGCCCAGAGCTTCGGAGTGGGGGCGTTCGCGAGCAGCGTCGTCGTCAGCGCGTTCGCGTTCTTCCGGCTCGTCTTCGCGCCCGCCGGCGGCCGGCTCATCGCCCGCCTCGGCGAGCGCCCCGTCTACCTCGCCGGGCTGCTCATCGTCGCGGTCTCGACCGGCGCCACCGCGTTCGCCCACTCGTACTGGCAGCTCCTCGTCTTCCGCAGCCTCGGCGGCATCGGCTCGACGATGTTCACCGTTTCCGCCGTCGCCCTCCTCGTCCGGCTCGCCCCGCCCTCCATCCGCGCCCGGGTGTCCTCGGCGTACGCGAGCGCGTTCCTCCTCGGCGGGATCGGCGGCCCGGTCGTCGGTGGCGCCCTCGGCGGGCTGGGCCTCCAGGTCCCCTTCCTCGTCTACGCGGCCGCCCTCGTCCTTGCGGCGAGCATCGTCGCGGTGTTCCTCAAGGGCTCCTCGCTGCGGCCGAAGGAGGGCGCCCCGGCCCTGCCGGTGATGACGGTGCGGGACGGCTGGCGGGACAGCGCGTACCGCGCGGCCGTGGGCTCCGGCTTCGCCAACGGCTGGGCGAACTTCGGCGTCCGCAACGCGATCCTGCCGCTCTTCGCGACGGCGGTCATCGGCAAGGCCCCGTGGGTCGCCGGGATGGCGCTCGCCGTGTTCGCCGCGGGCAACGCCACCGGGCTGACGATCGCCGGCCGGCTCTCGGACAGCTACGGCCGCCGGCCGTTCATCATCGGCGGCCTGCTCGTGTCCGGGCTCGCCACCGCCGCGACGGGGCTCGCGACCAACCTGCCGCTGCTCGTCGTCCTCTCCGTCGTCGCGGGCGTCGGGGCGGGCACGCTGAACCCGGCGCAGCAGGCCACCCTCTCGGACGTC
>DASSQJ010000230.1:0-6853 GCA_035702545.1 Phycicoccus sp. | reverse complement strand
CCGGAGGTGCCGCAGTCCGCTCGCCGCCGCGGCCCCGGCGGGCACCGTCACCTCGAGCCCGTCGTCGAGGAGCGCGCTGCCGTCCTCGTCGCCGGAGGGGGCCTGGTGGATCGTCGCCTGCACGCCCGGCAGGGTAGCGCGGCCCAGCACGTCCGCGGTGTGCCGGCCGACGCCGAGCCGCAGGGCACCGGCGAGCGACCGGGCGTCGTCGACGTCGAGCCGCAGGCCGGGAGCGCGCGGTGTGCGGAGGACGTGGCCGAGGGCCTCGTGGGCCCGGGCGCTCCCCGGGCCGAACGCCGTCCTCACCGGTGCCCCGGCCGGGAGGGTGAGCATCGCCGTCCCCGAGCCCTCGGCGTCGGGGACGACGGTGCGCGGCAGGTCCGCGACCGCGTCGAGGGCCGTGACGACCTCCGCGGGCCGCAGCGCCGGGTGGTCGCCGAGGATCACGGCGACGCGGCCGGCCCCGAGGGCCCCGGCCGCGACGACCCCGGAGGCGACCGCGGCGTCGAGGCCCTCGCCCGGGTCGGCCACCACCCGGCACCCCGCCGAGGCGGCCCAGGCCGCGACCTCGGCCGCCGACGTGACGACGAGGACGGGCATCCCGGGGCGCCCGCCGAGGAGGGCCTCGACCGTGTCGCGGGCGAAGGCGTCGGCGAGGGCCGACCGGACGGCGCGCGGCAGGCCCAGCCGGCTCTTGGCGAGCGGGCCGCCCTTGACGGGGACCACCGCGGCCCAGGGGGGAGGGGGAGGCACACGGCGATCCTGCCAAGTGCCCGCGCGGCGCTCGACATCGCCCAGCGTGCGGACCACAATGCGGTGACCCCCAGTGGAAGGCACCAGGTGAGCACCCCCACGGACAACTCGCGTCCCTTCGGCTACCGCTTCGCCATCCGGGTGCTCCGACCCCTCCTCATGTGGCTCACCCGGCGGGACTGGTCCGGGGCCGAGAACCTGCCCACGCACGACGGATGGGTCGTCGTCACCAACCACAACTCGCACCTCGACCCGCTCGTCTTCGCCCACTTCCTCGTCGACCACGGCCGCTCACCGCGCTTCCTCGGGAAGATCGAGGTCTTCAAGGTGCCGGTCGTCGGGGCCGTGCTCCGCTCGGCCGACCAGATCCCCGTCTACCGCGAGAGCGGGCGCGCCGCCGACGCCTACCGCGCCGCGGTCCAGGCCGTCCGCGACGGCAAGTGCGTCGCGATCTACCCGGAGGGGACCCTGACCCGCGACCCGGGCCTGTGGCCGATGCGCGGCAAGACGGGGGCCGCGCGCGTCGCGCTCGAGACGCGCTGCCCGGTCATCCCCATCGCGCACTGGGGAGCCCAGGACGTCCTCGCGCCGTACGGACGCTTGCCCCGGCTGTTCCCGCGCAGGACGGTCCACGTCCGCGCCGGTGCCCCGGTCCCCCTCGAGGACCTCTACGACCTCCCGCACAACGCCGAGGTGCTCCGGGAGGCGACGGCGCGCATCATGGCGGCCGTCACCGCCGAGCTCGAGGTGCTCCGGGGCGAGAAGGCGCCCCCCGAGCGCTTCGACCCTCGTCGCCACGGCGTGACGTCGATCGGGCGCCCCAAGCCGCTCCGGGAGGCCTCGTGACGCACGCCGCGGTCTACGGCACCGGGAGCTGGGGCACCGCCTTCGCGGCGGTCCTCGCCGACGCGGGGACGACGGTGCGGATGTGGGGCCGCCGGCCGGAGGTCGTCGCCCAGGTGAACTCCGGCGTCAACGAGGACTACCTGCCGGAGCTGCGCCTGCCCGCCACGGTCACCGCCACGAGCGACCCGGCCGAGGCCGCCGACGGCGCCGACGTCGTCGTCCTCGCGGTCCCGTCGCAGACCCTGCGCGACAACCTCGCACGCTGGGGGGACGTGCTCCCGAGGGACGCCGCGGTCGTGTCCCTGATGAAGGGGGTCGAGCTCGGCACGACGAAACGGATGTCCGAGGTCATCGAGGAGGTGGCCCGGGTCGAGGAGGACCGGGTCGTCATCGTCTCCGGGCCCAACCTCGCTCGTGAGATCGCCGCGAAGCAGCCCGCCGCCTCCGTCGTCGCCTCACGGAGCACCGCGATGGCGGAACGGGTCGCGGAGGCCTGTGCCGCACCGTACTTCCGTCCGTACACCGGCCACGACGTGGTCGGGACCGAGATCGCCGGGGCGACGAAGAACGTCATCGCCCTCGCGGTCGGGATGGCCGAGGGCCTCGGCATGGGCGACAACTCCAAGGCGTCGATCATCACCCGCGGGCTCGCCGAGACGATGCGGCTCGGGACGGCGCTCGGGGGCGAGGCCCCGACCTTCGCCGGCCTCGCCGGCGTCGGCGACCTCATTGCGACGTGCATGTCCCCGCTGTCCCGCAACCACTCCTTCGGTGTCCGGCTCGGCCAGGGCATGTCGGTCGACGAGGTCGTCTCGGTCACCCGGCAGACGGCCGAGGGCGTGAAGTCCTGCACGTCCATCCTCGAGCTCGCCCGCAACCACGGCGTCGACGTCCCGATCATCGAGCAGGTCGACGCGATGATCCAGCACGGCCGGACCGCCCAGGAGGTCGTCGCCGCCCTCCTCTCGCGGCCCCGGAAGGCCGAGACCGGCTGACCCCCGTCAGCGGCCGGCCGGCTCCTCGATCCCGTCGAGGGCTGCCGCGAGGTCGCGCCACAGGTCCTCGACGTCCTCGATGCCGACCGAGAGGCGGATGAGCTCCTCGGGGACCTTCACCGGCTCGTCGGGCTGGCGGCGGCGCCGTTCGAGGAGCGACTCGACGCCCCCGAGGCTCGTCGCGTGCACCCAGAGCCGGGTCGAGGCGCAGACCCGCTCGGCGCCGGCCGCCCCGCCGACCACCTCGACGGAGACGATCGCCCCCGTGCCGGGGTAGCGGACGCGGGTAACGGCCGGGTGGCCGGCGAGGCGGCCGGCGAGGTCGACGGCGTTCGCCGTGGCGCGCTCGAGGCGCAGGTGGAGGGTGCGCAGCCCACGCAGCGCGAGCCAGGCCTCCATCGGGCCGGCGATCGCCCCGCGCAGCTGGCGGTGGCGCCGGAGCCGCTCGCGCAGGGCCCGGCCGGGCTCGTCCGCCGCGGTGACGACGAGCCCGAGGAGGACGTCGCTGTGGCCGGAGAGGTACTTGGTCGCCGAGTGGACGACGACGTCCGCGCCGAGGTCGAGCGGCCGTTGGACGAGGGGCGTGGCGAAGGTGTTGTCGACGACGGTGAGCACCCCGCGCTCGCGGGCGCCGCCGGCGAGCGCCTCGAGGTCGGCGACCTCGAGCAGCGGGTTCGTCGGGGACTCCAGCCAGAGCAGGTCGGCGCCGTCGAGGGCCGCGAGGACGGCGGCGGTCTCCGTGACGTCGACCCGGCGGACGACGGCCGCGCCCGCCGCCTCGAGCTCGGCCGCCGACGCCATGAGGCCGTTGTAGGCCGCGTCGGGGACGACGAGGGTGCCCGCGTGGGGGAGGAGGGAGAGCGCCGCGGAGACGGCCGCCATCCCGGAGGCGAGGACGAGCGCCTCGCCGCCCTCGAGCGCCCCGACCGCCGACTCCAGGGCGGTCCACGTCGGGTTGCCGGAGCGGGCGTAGGCCACCGGACCGTCTGCGTGGTACGTCGAGGTGAGGACGAGGGGAGCGCCGACCTGGGCACCGGGCGCCGGCTCCTCGCGGCCTAGGGCGACGACCTGGGTCGCGGGGGCGAACTCCGGTGGCGGGGTGGTCGGGTCGGCGGTCACCGGGCCAGCGTAGGGCCGCTAGAGTCGCACGCGATGAGCGAGCCCACCCCCGACCGCCGCATCCGTGTCGCCCTCGTCTTCGGGGGCCGGTCCTCCGAGCACGCGGTGTCGTGCGCGACGGCGGCGAGCGTCCTCGAGGCCATGGACCGGGACCGCTACGACGTCGTCCCGGTCGGCATCGCGCGGGACGGGCACTGGGTCCTCGCCCCGGACGACCCGGCGCCGCTGCGGCTCGCACCCGGGCACGTGCCGGAGGTCGACGGGTCGGCGGCGAGCGTCATCGTCCCGACGAGCGCGACCGACCGCACCCTCGTCGTCCACGAGCCGGGGGAGCCCCCGCGCACGCTCGGCGAGGTCGACGTCGTCTTCCCGCTCCTCCACGGTCCGTTCGGCGAGGACGGAACCATCCAGGGCCTGCTCGACCTCGCCGACGTGCGCTACGTCGGCTCCGGGGTCACCGCCTCCGCCGTGATGATGGACAAGCACATGATGAAGGTCGTCCTCGCGGCGGCCGGGCTGCCGGTCGGGCCGTACGTCGTCATCACCGACAAGGACTGGGGCCGCGACCGCGCCGGGTCGCTCCGGCGGGTGGCCTCCCTGGGCTGGCCGGTCTTCGTCAAGCCCGCGCGCGCGGGCTCGAGCATGGGCATCAGCCGGGTCACCCGACCCGAGGACCTCGAGGCCGCCGTGGAGGATGCCCGCGAGCACGACCCCAAGGTCGTCGTCGAGGCCGCCGTGTTCGGCCGCGAGATCGAGTGCGGCGTCCTCGAGGGCCACGGCACGGACCCGACCCGGACGAGCGTCCCCGGCGAGTGCATCGTCGTGCGGAACCACGACTTCTACGACTTCGAGGCCAAGTACCTCGCCGGTGACGACGTGCGGCTCGACGCCCCGGCCGACCTGCCCGCGGACGTGGCCGACCGCATCCGCTCGATGGCCGCGGCGGCGTTCGACGCGGCGGGCTGCGAGGGCCTGGCGCGGGTGGACTTCTTCCTCACCGACGGCGGGGACGTCCTCGTCAACGAGGTGAACACGATGCCGGGCTTCACGCCGAGCTCGATGTTCCCGCGGATGTGGGCGGCGACCGGCATCAGCTACCCCGAGCTCATCGACGAGCTGGTGTCGCTGGCCCTCGAGCGGCGCGCTGGCCTGCGCTGAGCCGCGTCGGGCCGCCCTCCTCCGTCGACGCGTCGGGGCGGGTCCCGCGCCGCGTCCTCGGCCGGTGGAACAATGGGCCCGATGACGGGGTACGCGCTGGCCTACCGGCTCGGGTACGCCCCGTGGGAGCGGTACCGGACCATGGCGGCCCCGAGCATCGGGGCGCTGCTCGACCGGGAGGCCGAGGAACGGTCCCGCGTCCTCGGGCGTGCCCTCGACCTGGGCTGCGGCCGTGGCGGCTACACCCGCTGGCTCGCCGACAGCGGGTGGGAGGCGGTCGGGGTCGACGCCGTGCCCCGTGCGGTCCACGAGGCGCGTTCGGCCGCGGTGCCGGGGGCCTCCTTCGTCGTCGGCGACGTCACCGACCTGCGGGCGACCGACCTCGGGCGCTTCGACCTCTTCCTCGACGTCGGCTGCCTCCAGGGCCTGGATGCCGGTGGCCGCGCTGCCGTGGGCCGCGGGGTGACCGCCCTTGCCCACCCGGGGGCGACGGCGCTCGTCCTCGCCTTCGGCCCGAGCCCGCTGCGCCGGGTCGTCGGGGGCCTGTCCCGCGAGGACGTCGAGGCGGCGTTCCCCGGGTGGACGGTGCTGTCGGTCGAGCCCGCCGAGACCGCCGGCCTCGGGTGGCCGATGAACCGGACGGCGCCGCAGTGGTACCGGCTCCGGTGGCCCGGTCGGGGCTGACCCCGGCCCACCGGCGCCTCAGCGGCAGCGCAGGCCGTTCGCCGGGAGGGCGGACGCGACGGGGGCGAACGCCGGCAGGAGGAGCGGCTCGGGGGCGTAGGTCCGCGGGACGAGCACCTCGACGGCGGGCTCGGTCCCGAACGAGGTGAAGCGGGTGCCGTCGGAGAGCGGCTCGGGGATCCAGCCGACGCCGTCGACCTCGACGCACTCGGTGTCGGTGGGGCCCGGGGCCGCGACGCCGCAGCGGGCGACGACGGCCGGGTCGCCCCACGCCGCGACCGCGGGCGAGGCGGGGGAGGTGTCGCGGCGCGCCATCCCCGACACCGTGGCGGGCCAGTGGGCCGAGGCGGCGCTGCACGCGGCGTCGCGGCCCGCGGGTGGGACGGAGACCTCGACCGCCGAGGAGCAGCCGGACAGCACGACGGCGGCGGCGCCGAGCGCCACCGCCGCCGGGAGGAACCGGTGCGAGGTCAGACGTGCACCACGGTGCACGTGAGGGTTCGGGTGATCCCGTCGACGTCCTGGATCCTCGCGATGACGAGCTTGCCGAGCTCGTCGACGGACGGGGCCTCGACGCGCGCGATGACGTCGTAGGGGCCGGTGACGTCCTCGGCGAGGACGACGCCGTCGATGCCGGCGATGGTCTCGGCGACCGACGCGGCCCGGCCGACGTCGGTCTGGATCAGGATGTAGGCCTGTACCACGGTGGTGCCACCTTGTCGTCGCAGCGGCGGGGCCCTGGAGGCCCCCGGTCGGTGTGGGCCCGTCGCGGGACGGGCGCGCCTCAGACGCTACCGTGCCGGGTGACCCGACGTCATGGGAGGTAGGTCGAGATGGAGCGGCTGCGAGACCTCGACGAGGCCGAGCTGCTCGCCCGGGTGATCCCGCGGTACGCCGCGACGCGCGGCGTCCTGCGCGACGCGGCCCCGGTCGGGCCGGGCGACGACGCGGCCGTCGTCGCCGCGCCCTCGGGCAGCGTCGTCGCGACGACCGACACGATGGTGCGCGGCCGCGACTGGCACGACGAGTGGTCCAGCGCGCGTGACGTCGGCCGGAAGGTGGTCGCGCAGAACCTCGCCGACGTCGCCGCGATGGGCGCGGTGCCGACGGCCCTGCTCGTCGCGCTCATGGCGGACCCGGACACCGAGGTCGACTGGTGCGTCGAGCTCGCCGACGGGATCGCCCAGGCCGCGGCCGAGGCGGGGGCGGAGGTCGTCGGGGGCGACGTGTCGGCGGCCGGCCCCGGCGTGGTCGTCGTCGCGGTGACCGCCCTCGGCGACCTCAGGGGACGGCGCCCG
>DASSQJ010000229.1:0-18256 GCA_035702545.1 Phycicoccus sp. | reverse complement strand
GCTGTTCGAGGACCGCGGCGTCGCGCTGGACCGCACCTACCAGCTCAACGTCGGCGGCAACATGGACTTCAAGAACATGCTCGAGCGTGAGCGCCTGGAGTCCAAGAAGGTCTCCAAGACCCAGGCCGTGACGTCCAACCTGAAGGGCGAGCTCGCCGACAAGGTCAGCGACCGCAACGTCCACATCGGTCCCTCCGACTACGTGGCCTGGCTCGACGACCGCAAGTGGGCCTACGTCCGCCTCGAGGGTCGCGCGTTCGGCGACGTCCCGCTCAACCTCGAGTACAAGCTCGAGGTCTGGGACTCCCCCAACTCGGCCGGCATCATCATCGACGCGATCCGGGCGGCGAAGATCGCCAAGGACCGCGGCATCGGCGGCGCCCTGCTCTCGGCGTCCTCGTACCTCATGAAGTCCCCGCCGGAGCAGCGTCCGGACGAGGTGGGCCGCGCCCGCCTCGAGGCGTTCATCGCCGGCGACGAGGAGCGCTGAGCGCGTCCCCGACCGGACCCGGCACCACCGACGGGCGGCATCCTTCGACGGGATACCGCCCGTCGGCCGTCCCGGCGGACGAGCACAACCCCCCGACCTGACCCGGCCCTAGACTCCGGCCTGTGTCGGTCATCGCTCCGCAGGGCCGGATCATCGCCCGGCAGAACGAGATCGCCGATGTCGCCGCGCTCGTCCTCGACGGCCCCGACCGAGTCGTCACGCTGACCGGGATCGGCGGGGCGGGCAAGACGACGATCGCCGTCCACGTCGCCGGCGCGGTCGAGCCCGAGCTCGCCGACGGCGCCTGGGCCGTCGACCTCGCCGCCCGATCGGCGGAGTCGATCGCCCACCGGACCGCCCTGGCCCTCGGCCTGGCCGACCAGTCCCGCGAGCCGGTGGCCGTCCTCGAGGAGTTCGTCGCCCCGCGCCAGGCCCTGCTCGTGCTCGACAACTGCGAGCACGTCGTCGACGAGGTGGCCGACCTCCTCGTCGCGCTCCTCGCCGCCGCGCCGGACCTGCGCGTCCTCACGACGAGCCGGGTGCCCCTGCGCGTCCCCGGTGAGCGCATCTACGCCGTCCCACCCCTCGCGGTGCCCGCGCCGGCCGACGCCTCTCCCGAGGACCTCCGCGGGGTGCCGAGCGTCGAGCTGTTCCTCGACCGGGCCCGGGCCGGCTACCCGGGGTTCGAGCTGACCGACGCCACCGCGCCCGCGGTCGCCGACATCTGCCGCCGGCTCGAGGGCATCCCGCTCGCGCTCGAGGTGGCGGCCGGCAGCCTCATCGCACTCTCGGTCGAGGACGTCCGGGCGCGGGTCGCCGCCGGCGTCGACGGGTCGGGCCCGGCGCTGCGGGGTCGCCCGGAGCACCAGCGCACCGTCCAGGCCACCCTCGACTGGAGCGTCGAGCTGCTGCCTCCCGCCGAGCGGGTCCTGCTCCGGAGGCTCT
This sequence comes from Phycicoccus sp., assembly GCA_035702545.1. Taxonomy (GTDB): domain Bacteria; phylum Actinomycetota; class Actinomycetes; order Actinomycetales; family Dermatophilaceae; genus DASSQJ01. The sequence goes on along the minus strand of DASSQJ010000229.1, from coordinate 16,821 downwards.
CGGTGTTCGCCGGCGGATGGACCGCCGCCGCCGTCGGGCCGGTCTGCTCCCTCGACGGTGACCTCGCGGACCCGGTCGGCGCGCTCGTCACCCTCGTCGAGCACTCCCTCGTCGCGCGCGTCGGGGACGGCGCCTCGGGGCGGTACCGCCTCCTCGACCCGGTGCGGCAGTACACCGCCCAGCTCCTCGAGGCCTCCGGTGAGGGCGACCGGGTGGCGGCCTCGCACGCCCGGTACCACGCGGGCGTCGCGACCGCCCGGCTGAGCGGCTCGCTCTACCTCTCGCCGGCGGACATCGACCGGATCCGGGCCGAGGACGAGAACTGCCAGGCCGCGCTCCGGTGGGCGGGTGGGTCGGGAGCCGCCGACGTCGAGCGCGCCCTGCTCCTCGGGCTCTCCGAGTACTGGCGCGTGCGCGGGCTGCTGCGGGTGGCCGTCGGACACTACGAGCAGGTGCTCGCCCGCGACGGAGGGGATGCCGAGCTGCGCGTCACCTCCTTGCTCGGCGTCTCGAACGCCGTCAAGTTCCTCGGCGACCCGGCGCGCGCCCTGGCGGTCGCCGAGCGGGCCCGCGACCTGGCGGTCGAGGAGGGTGACCTCTCCCGCACGTGGACCGCGCTGGGGATGGTCGGTGACGCCCGTGCCGACCTCGGCGACCTCGACGGCGCCCGCGCCGCGTACGAGGAGGCGCTCTCCCTCCTCCCGCCCGTGGGGGCCGAGGCCGCGCGCGCCTTCTACCTCGCCAACACGGGCGACTTCGCGCTGCGGTCCGGGGACCTCGCCGAGGCGGAGGACCGGCTCGAGCGGGCCCTCGCCGTCTTCGAGGCCGGCCCGCGCATGTGGTTCGCCGGACGCGTGCTCGTCCAGCAGGGCGAGGTCGCGCGCCGGCGCGGCGACCTGGCGCGGGCCGAGCGGCTGGTCATCGACGGGCTGCGCCGGCTCGCGGTCTACGGCGCCGTCGTCGAGGCGGTCCCGAGCCTCGAGGAGCTGGGCCGGGTCGAGGCGGACCTCGGGCAGCGCGAGCTCGCCACCCTCGTCCTCGGCGCGGCCTCGGCGCTGCGCGACGAGGTCGCACTCGCCGCCACCCCCGGCGCGAAGGAGGAGCTCGAGACGCTGCTCGGCCGGCTCCGCGACGAGCTCGGGGAGGCCCGGTTCCCCGCGGCATGGGCGATGGGTCGGGCGACCGGCCTCGACGAGGCCGTCCGCGCCGCCGCCGAGCGCGTGGTCCCACGGGGTGAGGTGACGGCGGCGCGGTCGACGCTCACCCCACGGGAGTGGCAGGTGGCCGAGCTCGTCTCGCAGGGGCTGACGAACCGCGCGGTCGCCGAGCGGCTCGGCATGGCGCCCGGGACGGCGCGCATCCACGTCGAGCGCATCCTCGCCAAGCTCGGCCTCACCTCGCGGGTGCAGGTCGCGACGTGGGTCGTCACGGCGGGCGACGAACGCCGCTGACCGACGCCCCCGCCGGGGGCGAGGCTCCCGCCGGCCACGCACGGCGGCCACGACCCGCCCGTACGTCTGTCAGGTGACAGATGCCTCGGGCACCGGTCCCGGCCTACCGTCGTGGGAACCCCGGAGGACCCCCCATGACCGCTGTGCCCCTGTTCGCGCCCGAGGCCGGCAGCCGACTGCCGTGGCGGTTCCTCGCGCTCGTCTCGGGCATCCCGCCGACCGCATGGGACGCCATCGTGCCGCGAGGCCGCGTCCACCCGAGCGCCGTCGCGCGGGTCTCGGAGGCCGTCTCCAGCGAGGTCGGGCCCTTCCGGCCGCACGAGTCGGTGATCGGGGCGCGGCTGCTCCAGGGCCTGGTGGCGGCCTCCCACGCGCCGACGCACCCCGGACCGCGGGCCGTGGCGGCCGCGGAGCACCTGCTCGTCGAGGTCCACGCGTGGTGCCGGACCGGGTGGCCGGGCCCGTGGCCGGCCCCGCACGCGTGGGCGGACTTCGACCGCGCGATGGTCTTTGCCGGTGGGGCGCTCGCCGCCGCGCACCTCGCTGACCGTCACGGGCACCTGCCGGTGGTGCAGGAGGCCCTCGGGGTCGCGTGCGAGGTGCTCGCGGACCGGGCGCTGGCCGACTGAGCCGCTCCGGCCGGCGGGGCTGGCCGGGGGTGCTCAGCGTTCGGCTGCGGCGGACCCCTCGTCCTCCACGGCGACGACGACGACGCTGACGTTGTCGCGACCCCCGGCCCGCACGGCAGCTGTCGCGAGGGCCTCGGCGGCCGCCTGCGGATCGGGCTCGCTGCGCAGGACGTCGGCGATCTCGTCGTCGTCGAGCTCACCGGTCAGCCCGTCGCTGCACACGACGAAGCGCTCCCCGTCGGTGGGCTGGAGGACCCAGATGTCGGGCTCGGGCGCCGGGTCGGAGCCGAGCGACCTCGTGATGACGTTGCGCAGCGGGTGGTAGGGCACCTCCGCCGGGTCGAGCAGCCCGGCCTCGACGAGCTCGCGGACCTCGGAGTGGTCGCGGGTGACCTGCTCGAGCCGGTCCCCCGTCATCCGGTAGACGCGTGAGTCGCCGACGTTGAAGACGAGCCACTCCTCGTGGTCGCCCCCGTCGACGACGGTGAGGCCGGTGACGGTCGTGCCCATGCCCCGTTGCCGGGGGTCCTCGCGCTCGGCCTCGAGGATCCGCTCGTTGGCCTCCCGGAGGATGCCGGCAAGGTCCTCGGCGCGGGCCACCCCCGGACGCTGGGCCAGCGACCCGAGGACCTCGACGACGAGGCGGCTCGCCACCTCCCCGGCGGCGTGACCGCCCATCCCGTCGGCGACGACGTGCACGCCGGGGGCGTCGAGGAGGCAGTCCTCGTTCTGGTCGCGGACCCGACCGACGTCGGTCGCGCTGCCCGAGCGGACCCGCAGGCCCGTGCCCTGCAGGACGCGGCCCTCGGCGGGGCCGGTGGTCGGGTCGTCGGGCATTCGGCATCCGTTCGCTCGGTCGGTGGTGCCGGGAGCCTAGTCGCTCCGCTCCGGGTGCACCGATCCCCTGCTCCGGCCCAAGGCTCCGATCCCGTGTGGGGCCCGACCGGGCTCAGCGTGCGGACTCCGGCTGGTCGGCCCACCAGGCGAGCAGCCGCTCCCGCGCCGCCTCCTTGCCGATCAGCCCCTCGTCGAGCCGCACGGACAGCAGGTGCTTGTACGCCCGCCCGAGCACCGGCCCGGGCGGGATGCCGAGCGCCTCCCCGATCTCGTTGCCGTCGAGCTCGGGGCGCACCGCCTTGAGCTCCTCCGCAGCCGTGATCCGCTCGATCCGCACCTCGAGGTCGTCGTAGGCCGCGGCGAGCCGCTTGGCCTTGCGGACGTTGCGGGTCGTGCAGTCGGCGCGGGTCAGCCGGTGCAGCCGGGGCAGCAGGTCCTCGGCGTCGGTGACGTAGCGCCGGACGGCGGAGTCGGTCCACTGGCCCTCGCCGTAGCCGTGGAAGCGCAGGTGCAGCTCGACGAGCCGGGCCACCGCCTTCGTCGTCTCCTTGTCGAAGCGCAGCGCCCGCATCCGCTTCGCCGCGAGCTTGGCGCCGACGACCTCGTGGTGGTGGAAGGACACCCCGCCGCCGGGCTCGAAGCGGCGCGTCGCCGGCTTGCCGACGTCGTGGAGCAGTGCCGCGAGCCGGAGCACGAGGTCGGGCCCGGGCACGGACTCCGGCGGGCCGTCGGCCGGCCCCTCGAGGTCGATCGCCTGCTCGAGGACGGTCATCGAGTGCTCGTAGACGTCCTTGTGCCGGTGGTGCTCGTCGACCTCGAGCTGGAGGGCCGGCAGCTCGGGCAGGACCCGGGCGGCGAGCCCGCTGGCGACGAACAGCTCGAGCCCGGCCCTGGGGTGCGGCGCGAGGAGCAGCTTGACGAGCTCGTCGCGGACCCGCTCCGCGGAGACGATCCCGATGCTCCCGGCCATCTCCCGCATCGCGGTGAGCACCTCGGGTGCCGGCACGAAGCCGAGCTGGGCGACGAAGCGGGCGGCGCGCATCATCCGCAGCGGGTCGTCCCCGAAGGACACCTCCGGGGTCGAGGGGGTCCGCAGCATCCGGGCCCCGAGGTCCGAGAGGCCACCGTGCGGGTCGACGAAGGTGAGGTCCGGCAGGCTGAGCGCCATCGCGTTGACGGTGAAGTCCCGGCGGACGAGGTCGTCCTCGAGGTTGTCGCCGAACGCGACGACGGGCTTGCGGGTGGCGCCGTCGTAGGCGTCGGCCCGGTAGGTCGTCACCTCGACGACGGTCCCGCCGCGGCGCGCGCCGATGGTGCCGAACTCGCGGCCCATGTCCCACGTCGCCTGGCCCCAGGCCGCGAGCAGCGGCTCGGTCTCCTCCGGGCGCGCGGACGTCGCGAAGTCGAGGTCGAGCGCGGGCCGGTCGAGGAAGGCGTCGCGGACCGGTCCCCCGACGAGCGCGAGCTCGTGCCCGGCCGCGGCGAACCGCTCGCCGAGGTCGGTGAGCAGCGGCAGGACCGGCGCGAGGTGGGCGACGGCCTGGCGCAGCAGGGCGGCAGGGGGCTGGCGGTCGGACACGGTCCCCAAGGGTAGACAGGTCGCCGACCCCGCCTGCTGCGCCCGGGGTGGGACGGCCGCGCCGGGCCGGCCCGGCGGACGTCTCTGGTTAGAGTGACGGGATGAGCCACGCCCCTGCCGACCCGGCCGGGGCGCCGCCCCGTCGGCTCCCGGCGGTGGAGGAGCGCAGCGCCGGCGGCGTCGTCGTCGACGTCCACGAGGGCCGGGCGCGCATCGCCGTCATCGCCCGCCGCAACCGGGCCGGGCGCGTCGAGTGGTGCCTGCCCAAGGGGCACATCGAGGGCGACGAGACGCTGCCCGAGACCGCCGCCCGCGAGGTCGCGGAGGAGACCGGCATCCAGGGCCGGGTCCTCGTCGAGCTCGGGACCATCGACTTCTGGTTCGCCGCCGGCGACCGGCGCATCCACAAGTACGTCCACCACTTCCTCCTCGAGGCGGTCGGTGGCTACCTCACCATCGAGAACGACCCCGACCACGAGGCCATCGACGTCGCGTGGCTGCCGCTCCAGGAGGCCCACCGGCACCTCACCTTCCCCAACGAGCGGCGCATCGCCCGCCTCGCGTGGCAGCGCCTCTCGGGGGACGCGGGGTGAGCGCCGGGTGAGCGCCCCCGCCCAGAGCGTCGGGCGCTCGGGGGCGGTGATGGCGGCGGGGACACTGGTGAGCCGGGTCCTCGGCCTGGTCCGCACGTCGCTGCTCGCGTCCGTCCTCGGCATCTCCGGCGTGGTGGCCGACGCGTTCAGCGCGGCGAACACCCTGCCCAACTCCTTCTACCTGCTCCTCGCGGGCGGCGCCGTGCAGGCCGTCCTCGTCCCGCAGATCATCCGGGCCCGGAACCGCCGGGACGGCGACGACTTCGTCAACCGGATCGTCACGGTCTCGATCGTCTTCTTCGGGGTCGCGACCGTCCTCCTCACCGCGCTCGCCCCGCTCATCGTCCGGATCTTCTACAGCCCGGACGACGCCCAGGCCGTCCGCCTCGCGGTGGTCTTCGCGGTCATCTGCATGCCGCAGCTGTTCTTCTACGGGATGTACACCGTCCTCGGGCAGGTCCTCACCGCCAACGGCCGGTTCGCGGCGTTCACCTGGGCCCCGGCCCTCGCCAACGTCGTCGCCGTCGCGGGCCTGCTCTGGTTCCGCGCCGCGGACCTGCCGCTCGCGGCACCGCCGGGGGCCTGGACGCCGCAGATGGTCGCCATCCTCGCCGGGACCGCCACGCTGTCCATCGCCGTCCAGTGCGCGGGGCTGCTCCCCGCCCTGCACCGGATGGGGTTCCGCTACCGGTGGCTCTGGGGGGTGCGGGGCTACGGCCTCGGCGAGATCTTCACCATCGGGAAGTGGACGATCGGCTCGATCGTCGTCCAGCAGCTCGGCTTCATCGTCACGAGCCGGGTCCTCACCCGGGCGAGCGCCCTCGGCAGCGCGTCCGGCACCGACGTCCCGGGGCTGTTCGCGTTCACCAACGCCCAGTTCATCGTGCTGCTCCCGCACGGCCTCGTCACCGTCTCGCTCGTCACGGCGCTCTACACCAAGCTCTCCGAGGCGGCCTCGGTCGGCGACGACCGGGCCGTCGTCCGCTACCACGACCAGGGGATGCGGATGCCGTCGGTCTTCCTCGTCCCCGGGGTGGCCTTCGCGTTCGCCTTCGCGCCGCTCCTCGCGAGCACCATCTTCTTCGGCAACACCCTCGCCCAGACGGCGGCGGTGGCGACGGTGCTCTACGGCGTGCTCTGGCTCGTCATCCCGATGGGCTGGGGGTTCCTCAACGACCGGGTCCTCTACGCGCAGACCCAGACGTACCTCACCTTCCGGATCCAGGTCGTCGTCACGAGCACCGCCACCCTCGTCACGCTCCTCGCGGCGACGCTCGACCCGGGCCGCACCGCCGTCGTCGTCGGTCTCGGGCAGTCCTTCGCGTACCTCGTCGGCTCGGTCATCGGCTTCGCGATCCTGCGCCGGCAGCACGGGTCGCTCGGCCTGCGGTCGACCGCCGTCACCTACCTCAAGCTCGCCGTGCCCTCGGCCGTCGTCGCGGCCCTGCTCGCCCTGGCGGTCGGCGCCGTGTTCCCGGACATCGGGACGACCCGGGGGGTCACCGCGCTCGTCACCGGCGGCCTCGTCCTCGGCGTCGCCGGGGCGGTGCAGCTCGCCGTCGTCTGGGCCCTCGCGCACCTCCTCGGCGTCCGGGAGGTCTCGACCACGGTCGAGCCGGTCGCTCGTCGGCTGCGCCGGCTGCGTCGCGGCTGAGGCGCTTCCGCCTACTATGGGTGACCTGCACCCGGCCGCCTCGGGTGCGCCGGCGGCGGCGTCGACGGTCGAGCGGAAGGAGCCACGGTGAGGGGTGTGGGACCCGGCACGATGCTCGGCGGGCGCTACACCGTGCACCAGCGGCTCGAGCAGGTCCGCGACACCGAGCGGTGGACCGCCGACGACACGACGCTCGGGCGCTCCGTCTCGGTCCTGACCCTCGCCGCCGACGACCCCCGCACCCCGGCCCTGCTCGACGCCGCCCGGCGCGCGGCCTCGGTGAACCACTCGGTCTTCGTCCGCATCCTCGACGTCGGCACCGACGGCGACGTCGCGTTCCTCGTCGAGGAGGACCTCTCCGACGCGCGCACCCTCACCGAGGTCGTCGGCGACGGTGGCATCCCCGGCGACGAGGTCCGCCGCATCACCGGCGAGGTCGCGGCTGCGCTCGAGTCCGCCCGGCAGCGGGGGATGCACCACCTCGACCTCACGCCCGACGACGTCCTGCGCACCCCGGAGGGCGAGGTCCGGCTGCGCGGCCTCGAGGTCGCCGCCGCCCGCGCCGCCGAGGAGGCCACCGACCCCGAGGACGCCGCCCGCCGCGACGCGGTCGGGGTGGTGGCCCTCGCGTACGCCGGGCTCACGGGGCTCTGGCCGCTCGGCAGCGGCGGGGCCGGCCTCGGACCGGCGCCGCGCGTCCCCAGCGGGGTGGCCTCGCCGTCGGAGATCGCCGCCGGGGTGCCGCGTGACCTCGACGCCCTGTGCCGGCTGACCCTCAACGACGACCAGGGGCCGACCAGCCCCGGCGACTACGCCCGGCAGGTGGCCCCGTGGCCGTCCCGGCAGGTCGTCGGGCGCCCGGTCACCCCGCTCGCCGCACCCCGTGCGGGAGCTGCGGCCGTGGACGCGGGCGCGGCGGCCGCCGGCGCTGCCGCCGTGGGTGCGGCCGGGGCCGAGGCCCCCGCCGCTGTCGCCGCGGACTCCGACGCCGACGTCACCCTCGACGACGGAGCGGCCGACGAGGTCGAGCCCGGGCTCGGGGACGAGGCCCACGACGGCCTCGCCGACCACGAGCCGACCCGGGTGCTCGAGCGTGAGGACGCGCCCTCCTGGCTGACCGCGGGCGGACTCGCCGTCGGCGCCGACGGCCTCGGCTGGGACGAGCCCACCGAGGAGTCCGGGGACGAGCCGTACGACGACGGCTGGGACGACACCGTCGGCGCCGCCGCGGGCACGCGCTCCGTCGTCCCCGGCGAGCAGCCCGAGCCCGCCGAGCCGGCCGTCGCGGGCGCCGAGCGCGCCCTCGTGCCGGCCGGTGCGGGCGAGGAGGGGCCCGAGGACGCCTCGCGCGGCGAGCGCCTCGGTGCCGCCGCCGCTGGTGCGGGAGCAGCCGTGGCGGGGGCGCTCGGCACCGTCGGCGGACGCGTCTCCGACCTGGCCCGGCGCGCCGTCGACAAGGTCTCCGAGCTGTCCCCGGACACCGAGCGGGCCCGACCCGCCGACGGTGGCGACCTCGAGGCTCCCGCCCCGATGGTCCCCGCGGAGCCCCTGACCAAGGACGAGTCGAAGCTGGCCCTCGGCATCGTCGCCGCGTTCGTCATCCTCGCCCTCGTCGTCGGCATCTACGGGGTGTCCCGGATCGGCCAGGGCAGCGGCAACATCTTCGGCCCCGCCGGGGCACCGGCCACCCGGACGACGACCGTCGCGCCGAGCGCCTCGGGGTCGGCCGGCACGGAGAGCCCCGGCGCGCCGGAGCCGCTCGCCATCCTCAAGGTGTCGTCCTACGACCCGCAGGGCGACGACTACGAGCACGACGAGCTGACCGGCAAGGTGTACGACGGCAACAACGACACCGGCTGGTACACCGAGAGCTACAGCAACGGCAGCTTCGGCGGCCTCAAGAGCGGCGTCGGGCTGGTCGTCGACCTCGGCCCGAACAAGAAGCCGCAGGCGGTCACGCTCGTCATCCCGAACAAGAGCGCGATCGAGGTGTGGGTCGGGCCGGACGCCCGGCTCGAGGGCGCGACGAAGATCGGTGAGAAGGACCCCGTCAAGGGCACGGTGAGCTTCCAGGTGCCCGACAACGTCACCGGGCAGTACATCATCCTCTGGTACCCGAAGCTCTACCCGGACGCCAAGGGCGACATCCGGGGCTGGCTCAACGAGGTCGTCGTCACCGGCTGAGCCGGCGGTCCCGCGTGCTCGACGACCTCACCCTCCTCCCCGACGCCGAGCTCATCCGCCGTCACGTCGCCGGCGACGGCGGCGCCGCCTTCGGCGAGCTCTTCCGGCGCCACCGGGACCGGATGTTCGCCGTCGCCGTCCGGACGACGGGGAACCGCGAGCTCGCGGCGGACGCCGTCCAGGAGGCCTTCATCTCCGCCTTCCGCCGCGCCGACGCCTACCGCGGCGAGGCGGCCGTGACGACGTGGCTGCACCGGATCGTCGTCAACGCCTGCCTGGACCGGCTGCGGCGCGACACGGTGGCGCTGCGCCGGGCCGGTGACCTCGCCGAGCTCGACCTCCCCGACCGGCACGACCACCACTCCTCGACCGAGACGCGGCTCGATGTCCGGGAGGCGCTGGCGTCGCTGCCGGAGGGCCAGCGGATGGCCCTCGTCCTCGTCGACATGCACGGGCTCCCAGTGGCCGAGGCGGCGGCGGTCCTCGGGGTCGCCGAGGGCACGGTGAAGTCCCGGTGCTTCCGCGGCCGGGAGGCCCTCGCCGCGCTGCTCCGCGAGCGCGGGACGGTCCTCGCGCCGCGCCCGGCCGCCGCCCGGGACACCGACCCGCTCGTCGGCGGCGCCGGCGCCGGGGAACCGGGGAGGGCCCCGTGACGTCGTACCTCCAGCCGGGCCCCTGCATGCCGCACGTCCCGGCCCGCCCATCCGTCCACGGCCAGTCCCGGAGCAGCTCGTGACCCACCGCCACGACGACGCCGACCCGATCGAGCACGACCCGACCGGGATGCGCGCCCTCCTCGGGAGCCTCCCCGACCCCGGGCCGATGCCGGACGACCTCGTCGCGCGGATCACGGCCGCGCTCGACGCCGAGGGGCGCAGCGGGGCTCCCACGAAGGGGGACCCGGGGCCACCCGAGACGGTGGTGCCGCTGCACCGGCGCCGTGGTTGGCAGCTCCTCGGGGTGGCCGCCGCCGCGGTCGTCGCCTTCGGTGTCGGGGGGATGGTCGTCGACCAGCTCGCCCCCGGTGGGCTCCGGGCGACGCTCGGTCTCTCCGGCGGGTCGGTCGACTCGGCTGCGGGGGGCGCGCCGGCGGAGGTGGCGGCGCCACTCGGCGCGGAACGGTCCGCCGACGGCTCCGCCGTGCTGGTGCTCGCCTCAGGTGCCGACTACACGTCCGCCGGGCTGGCCGCCCAGGCCGGTCGCCTCCCGGTCCCGGGCGACGACGGCTCCAAGGACGCCGCCGCCGTGCCGCCGGGCGCGGGGGCGGTCGCCGACCCGGCCGGCGCGCGGTCGTGTGCCGGCGCCCTCGGCGTCGGGCCGTCGGACCCGGTCGTCGTCGACGTCGCGACGATGGAGGGACGGCCGGTGGCCGTCGTCGTCGCCACGGCGCAGGGTGGGGTGCGGCAGGCGTGGGTCGTCGAGCGGTCGTGCCACGACGGAGCGCCCGCGGTGCTCGCCGGGCCGGTGCCCGTCGGCTGAGCGCGTCCGGCGGTGATAGAATACCCCCTGGGGTATCCGTGACGCGGATCGTCCCGGCTGTCGGCCGGGTGTCCCGCCCGGCGAGGCGCGTGCCCGTCGGGAACACCGCGGCCCTAGGATCGGTTCCAGAAGCGCACCGCATCTTGCGGTCGCGCGTCCACTGCACCACTAGAGGATGTGTTTCGTGACCACCGACGTCCGCAACGTCATCATCATCGGCTCCGGCCCCGCGGGGTGGACGGCGGCGATCTACGCCGCCCGTGCCAACCTCGAGCCGCTCGTCTTCGAGGGCTCGGTCACCGCCGGCGGCGCGCTGATGAACACCACCGAGGTCGAGAACTTCCCCGGCTTCCGCGACGGCATCATGGGTCCGGACCTCATGGAGAACATGCGCGCCCAAGCCGAGCGGTTCGGCGCCGAGATCATCACCGACGACGTCTCCTCGGTCTCCCTCGAGGGTGACGTCAAGACCGTCATCGACGGCTCTGGAACCGAGTACTCGGCGCGCTCGATCATCCTCGCGATGGGCTCGGCCTACCGCGAGCTCGGGCTGCCCGACGAGAAGCGCCTCTCCGGGCACGGTGTCTCGTGGTGCGCCACGTGCGACGGCTTCTTCTTCCGCGACCAGGACATCGCCGTCGTCGGCGGCGGCGACTCGGCCGTCGAGGAGGCCACCTTCCTCACCAAGTTCGCCCGGTCGGTGACGATCGTCCACCGCCGCGACGAGCTGCGCGCCTCGAGCATCATGGCCGACCGCGCCATGGCCAACGAGAAGATCCGCTTCGCGTGGAACAGCGCCGTCGACGCGATCCACGGCGACAGCAAGGTCACCGGCATCACCCTGCGCGACACCATCACCGGCGAGACCCGCGAGCTGGCCGTCACCGGCCTCTTCGTCGCGATCGGCCACGACCCCCGCAACGAGCTCGTCAAGGGCACCGTCGAGCTCGACTCGCAGGGGTACGTCGTCACCGACGGCCGCTCCTCGCGGACCAACGTCCCCGGCGTCTTCGCCTGCGGCGACCTCGTCGACCACACCTACCGCCAGGCGATCACCGCCGCCGGGTCCGGCTGCGTCGCCGCCCTCGACGCCCAGCACCACCTGGCCCACTGACCCCACCGGCCCCGGCAGTGTCGGTCCAGACCGGCACGATGGAGCCCCTCCCCCTCCGACCGACCTGCACACCCGCTGAAAGGACCACCATGGCCGCCGTCACCACCACCACCGACGCCACCTTCGACGCCGACGTCGTCAAGAGCGACAAGCCCGTCCTCGTCGACTTCTGGGCGCCGTGGTGCGGCCCGTGCAAGGCCGTCGCCCCCGTGCTCGAGGAGATCGCGCGCGAGCACGGCGACAAGGTCTCGGTCGTCAAGCTGAACACCGACGAGAACCCGCAGATCACCGGCAAGCTCGGCATCACGAGCATCCCGACCCTGCACGTCTACCTCGACGGCGAGATCGTCAAGACGATCATCGGCGCCCGGCCCAAGCCGGTCCTGCTCCGCGAGCTGGAGCCGTTCCTCGGCTGAGCCCACCCACGTCGAACGGCCCGGCCCCTTGGTGGGGGCCGGGCCGTTCGCTGTGTGCCGGCCGGTCAGCGACACGGGCCGATCACGGTGTGGCTCAGGCGGAGCCGCCGCGCAGCTGCATGACGTCGAGGATGCGGTTGAGGTCTTCCACCGAGGCGAACTCGACGGTGAGCCGGCCCTTCTTCTGCCCGAGGGCGATGCGCACCCGGGTCTCAAGGCGGTCGGAGAGGTCCGCCGCGAGGTCGTCGAGCTGCGGCCGGCGGCCTCCGGGGCGCGGGGCGCGGCGCGCGGGCGGCGTCGTGTCGTCCCCGACGGCGACGAGCTCCTCCACCGAGCGCACCGACAGGCCCTCGGCGACGACGCGCTGGGCCACCCGCTCCATCGCCGCGGCGTCGGGCAGGGCGAGCAGCGCCCGGGCGTGGCCGGCGCTCAACACACCCGCGGCGACCCGGCGGGCCACGAGCGGCGGCAGCTTGAGCAGGCGCAGCGTGTTGGAGATCTGGGGCCGGGAGCGGCCGATCCGGTGCGCGAGCTCCTCCTGGGTGCAGCCGAAGTCGTCGAGCAGCTGCTGGTACGCCGCGGCCTCCTCGAGCGGGTTCAGCTGGCTGCGGTGGAGGTTCTCGAGGAGGGCGTCCCGGAGCAGGTCGTCGTGGTCGGTCTGCTTGATGATCGCGGGGACGGTCTCCCGCCCGGCCGCCCGGGAGGCGCGCCACCGCCGCTCGCCCATGATGAGCTCGTAGCGGACGGGGTCCTCCCCGTCGTGGTCGGGCACCGGCCGGACGACGACCGGCTGGAGGACGCCGATCTCGCGAATCGAGTGGACGAGCTCGGCGAGCTCGTCCTCGTCGAAGACGGTCCGGGGCTGCTTCGGGTTCGGCCGGATGGCGTCGAGCGGCACCTCGGCGAACTCCGCTCCGGGAACCGGCTGGAGCCCGCTGGTGTCCGGCTCCGCCGCAGGCGTCCCCGTCGCCGCGGACGCGGCGCCGCGGCCCTCGGCGACTGCCCCGGACCCAGCTGGTGCCTCGGCTCCCGCCGGGGGCTCGCGGTCCTTGAAGAACACGTCCACGGGACGCTCGGCGGTGGCGGTGCCGCTGGGGATCAGGGCACCGAGGCCGCGGCCCAGGGCGCGCCGCTTCTCGCTCATGCAGACTCCTCGGAGGGGGTACGGGTGGCGGCGCCGCGCTCGGCGAGCTCGATGGCCGCCTCGAGGTAGGACAGCGCCCCACTGCTGTTCGGGTCGTAGGTCATCACGGTCTGGCCGTGGCTCGGCGCCTCGGAGATCCGGACCGAGCGGGGCACGGTCGCGCCGAGCGTCTGGTCCGGGAAGTGCGCCCGCACCTCGTCGGCGACCTGGGCCGACAGGCGGGTCCGGCCGTCGTACATCGTGAGGAGGATCGTCGAGACGTGCAGCCGGGGGTTGAGGTGGCTGCGGATCAGCTCGATGTTCTTCAGCAGCTGGGAGAGACCCTCGAGCGCGTAGTACTCGCACTGGATGGGGATGAAGACCTCGCTCGCGGCGACGAAGGCGTTGACCGTGAGCAGGCCAAGGCTCGGCGGACAGTCGATGAGGACGTAGTCGATCCGCTCCCCCGCCGCCTCCTGCGCGTCGAGGTACGCCGTGACGGCCTTCTCGAGCCGGGTCTCGCGCGCGACGAGCGACACGAGCTCGATCTCGGCTCCGGCGAGGTCGATGGTCGCCGGCGCGCAGAAGAGCCGGGGGATGTCGGGGCAGGCCTGGACGACCGTGCCGAGGTCCTCGCCGTCGACGAGCGCGTCGTAGACGCTCGGCACCTCCGCGTGGTGGGCGACGCCGAGCGCCGTGCTCGCATTGCCCTGAGGGTCGAGGTCGATGACGAGGACGGTGCTCCCGGCCTGCGCGAGGGCGGCCGCGACGTTGACCGTCGTCGTCGTCTTGCCCACGCCCCCCTTCTGGTTCGCGACGGTGAGCACGCGCGGCCGGGGTGGCCGGGGCACGGAGCGCCCGCTGAGGGTGATGCGCTTGCGGGCGTCCTCGGCGACGGCCTGGGCGAGCGGCGTGTTCGAGTCGGCTCCGGGGATCGACGCGGCGATGGCTGCTCTCTCTTCTCTGTCGTCCGGGGACGGTGGGAGATCCTCGTCGACCTCCGCGGCCTCGACTTCCTCGGGGCCGGGCACCGGCAGCGTTCCGGGCACGGGCGCGAGGCTCTCGGGCTGGTGGGTCGCGCTCGGCACCGAAGCGGCCGCGGCGACCGATGTTTCACGTGAAACGGTCGTCTCCGAAGCCGTGGCCCCGGGAACCGTTTCACGTGAAACATCGGTCTCGTGCGGCCAACCGAGCGGACTCGTCGCCACGACGGACGGACGGGGGAAACCGAGGCCTGGTGCCACGACGTCGGCCGTCGTGTCGTCCGTCGTCTGACTCACGGATGTACCTCCCTGGGGTGTGCGGCCCCCATCCAACATCACCGTGACGCGACACGCCAAGACCGCTCTGCCCTGTGGACAACATGGGTACAACCGAGCTGCACCACGGCCGGCCGAGACCGCCCATGCTGTGCGCAGCTCCCGGCTGAGCACGAATTCGGCCTTCACCCCGGTCCACCCGTCCGTTCACCGGTCACCCAGCCCCGGTGGATAACCTGTGGATGAACGTGACGCCCGTCGACGTGAGGTCGATCTCACGGCACCGCCGACAGCGTCAGTCCGGCCCGTCAGCGGACCACTCGGGACATTGCCCACGGCCGTCGCGTGCCCTCGACCCTCGGGCCGTCGACTCGCCCCGAGCTCCGATGTTTCACGTGAAACATCGGAGTAGGAGCGCCCGCCGCGGTTTCGCGGCAGGGTGGGCGCCGGTGCTCGTCGACCCCGTCGGGCGGCGGCCAACACGCCCCGGTGTGCGTCCCCGGCCGGGTGTCGCCGTCGCACACCGGTTGCCTGTGGTGGCGGCCCGGACGACGTCCCACGGCCGACGACGGCCCCCATGTTTCACGTGAAACATCGGGAGCAGGGTCAGGTGCTTCGCCCCTGCCGCCTGGCGCGACCGCCGCGCCGCGGACTCCACGTGGTCGACGTGCCCGTCCCGAGGAGTGGGAGGTCGACGGTGAGCACCGGCTCGTCGAGGACGGACACCCCGTGCTCGGTGACCACCCCCTTGCCCAGCCCGAGGCGGCGCAGCGCCGGACCATCCTCGGCGAGCTCCTCCCCGGCGGTCCGTCCCTTCATGGCGACGAGGGTCCCGCCGGGCTCGAGCAGCGGCACGCACCACCGGGCCAGCTTCGCCAGCCGGGCCACGGCTCGTGCCGTCACCCAGGGCGCCGCGAGCCGGCCGGCGAGCTCCTCCGCCCGGCCCCGGTGGACCGTCACCCCGGCCAGGTCGAGGTCCCCGACGACACCCTCGAGCCACGTCGTCCGGCGCAGCATCGGCTCGACGAGATGGACCTCGAGGTCCGGCCGCGCGAGGGCCAGGGCGAGCCCCGGGAGGCCCGCCCCCGACCCGACGTCGACGACCCGTGCCCCGGCGGGGAAGGAGTCCTCGATGACCGCGCAGTTGAGGACGTGCCGGTCCCAGAGGCGCGGCACCTCGCGCGGCCCGATGAGACCGTGGGTCACCCCGGTGTCGGCGAGCGCGCCGACGAAGGCCTCGGCCAGGGCGAGACGGTCCCGGAACACCGCGGCCGCACCCGAAGGTGCGGCCGGCGGCGTCAGCCGGGTCTCCCCGTCATGTTTCACGTGAAACGTCGTCCTAGCGCGGGAGGATGACGACGTAGCGCCGCGGCTCCGCGCCCTCGGACTCGGAGACGAGCCCGGCGGCGAGCACCTCGTCGTGGACGACCTTCCGCTCGAAGGCGGACATCGGCGTCAGCTCTCGCCGTTCCCCGGAGGCGCGCACCTCCTCGATGGTGGACTGGGCGAGGGCGACGAGCGTCGCGCGGCGCTCGGCGCGGTGGCCCGCGATGTCGAGCATGAGCCGGCTGCGCTCCCCGGTCACGGACTGCACGGCGAGGCGGGTCAGCTCCTGCACGGCCTCGAGCACCTGGCCGTCCTGGCCGACGAGCCGTCGCGGCACCCGTCCCTCGTCGCTGTCGACGATCGCGACGGCGGCCCGGTCACCGTCGATGTCGACGTCGAGGTCGCCGTCGAGGTCGCAGATGTCGAGGAGGGTCTCGAGGAAGTCGGCTGCGACCTCGCCCTCGCGCTCGAGCTGACGGCGGCGGTCACCGGAGCCACCGCGGGACGCGACGTCCTCGGCGGCGTCGGTGGCATCGCCACTCTCGTCCTCGTCGTCGTCCCGGTCGTCCCCGTCCTGGTCCTCGTCGTCAGTGGCGTTGCTGTCGACGACACCGACCTCGGCCGGCCCGGTCTTCGTCGCACCGGTATCCACCGACTGCGTCTCCGTCGAGTCCACGTCGGCGAGCTCGCTCGTCGCCGTCTCGGTGCGGGCCTGGTCGGCGCCCTCGCTCGCGGGGTCGGCGGTCGAGTCGGTCGCCTCGGTCACGTCGTTGCTCATGGGGGTCTCCTCCGGGAGTGGTCAGGTGGTCGCAGGGGGGGTGTCGGCGTCGCCGGCCGATGCGGGGCCGGCCTCCGCCGCAGCGGTCCCGCCGGTCTTCTTGCCCTTGGCACGCTTCTTGGACTTGGGCTGGACGCGCTGCCCGCCCTTGGGCGCCTCGTTGCCGTCGACGCCGTCACCGGACTCGGCCGGTGTGGCCGTCACGGCGGCCGCCCCGGGCACCGGCTTTCCCTTCCGCGCGAGGCGGTCGTGGTAGGCCTTCTCCGCCGCCGAGCCCGGCGCCGGCATCCGGCGGATGACGTAGAACTGCTGGGTCATCGACCAGAGGTTCGTCGTGAACCAGTAGATGAGGACGCCGATCGGGAAGTTGACACCGGAGACGGCGAAGACCAGCGGCAG
>DASSQJ010000228.1:0-6241 GCA_035702545.1 Phycicoccus sp. | reverse complement strand
CGCGAGGGCGATGCCGGTCCGCACCAGGGCCCGCTCCCCCGGGGCCAGCGTGAGCTCGACGACGCTCGTCAGGTCGGCGCCCGCGTCGCCGTCGGTGCTGTACCGGGGCAGCACGGCGTCCGGGTGCAGCCGCCGGACGGCGACCGGGGCGCGGACCGGGGACACGGCGACGGCGGCGGGGCCGCTCAGGCCGCGCACTCCCGGCACACGAGGACGCCGCCCTTCTCGCTCGCCAGCTGGCTGCGGTGGTGGACGAGGAAGCACCGCGAGCAGGTGAACTCGTCGGCCTGCCGGGGCAGCACGCGCACCGACAGCTCCTCGCCGGAGAGGTCCGCCCCGGGCAGCTCGAAGCCCTCGGCCTGCTCGGTCTCGTCGACGTCGACGCTCGAGGCGCGCTTGTCGACGCGACGGTTCTTCAGCTCCTCGAGGGAGTCCTCGGACAGCTCGTCGTCGGTCTTGCGCGGTGCGTCGTAGTCGGTCGCCATCGCTCGTGTCCACCCTTCGTCGTGCAACTCGGCCCAGTCAACGCCCGGAGCGCGCGCTTTGTGCCCGCCTCGTCACGGTGCGCCGCAGATTGTGCACCATGGGTGGGTCACCCTGCCACGCGGGTCCACCTCACGGATCGCGGCGCGGCCGTGACCGGTCAGTTCCGGGTCACGTGCTCGCTCGTGAGCCTGCGGACCAACACCGCGAAGGGCCCGGCGATTCCCGGGGCCGCCGCCCAGGTGAGCCCGGCGGTCGGGCCGTCACCCTCGGGCCCGCCGACGAGGGCCCCGGCCTCGGTCGCGACGAGCTCGCCCGCCGCCCGGTCCCACGGGTTGAGGCCGGTCTCGTAGTAGGCGTCGAGCCGGCCGGCCCCCACGGAGCAGAGGTCGAGGGCTGCGCTGCCGGCCCGCCGGATGTCGCGGACCTCGCGGATCAGCTCGACGAGCGCGCGGGCCTGGCGGGCCCGCACGTCCCGGTCGTAGCCGAAGCCGGTTCCGACGAGGGCCAGGCCGAGGTCGGTCGCCGACGAGGCCCGCAGCGGGCGCTCCCCGTCCGGTCCCGTGAGCCGGGCGCCGCCGCCGAGGTGGGCGTGGAAGAGCTCCCCGCCGACCGGCTCGAGGACGGCGCCGGCCACCGGCCGCCACGCACCGGGCACCGAGACGTCCCCGACGACCGCGGCGACCGAGACCGAGAACTGCGCGATGCCGTAGAGGTAGTTGACCGTGCCGTCGATGGGGTCGACGACCCAGGTGATCCCGGAGGTCCCGGTACGCCCACCCTCCTCCTCGCCCAGCACGGCGTCGTCGGGTCGGCGCGCGCCGAGCTCGGCGAGGAGCAGCTCCTGGCTGCGCTGGTCCATCTCGGTGACGACGTCGGTGCGGGTCGACTTGGCGGCGACGCCGAGGTCGGCGGGACGCTCCTCGACGACGAGCCGGCCGGCGAGGCGGGCGACCTCGCAGGCCACTGCCTCGAGGGCGGCGAGGTCGGTGCCCGGGGGGATGTCCGGGCCGCTCACCACGGGTCGCTGCCGCACAGCGCCGGGCGGGCGACGCGCAGGTTCGGGCAGCAGCCGGGCGCGCAGACGGACGGCCGGACGTCCCCCGGAACCCAGGCGTCGGGCGTCACGAGCTCGCCCCGGGCCTCGGCGGCACGCTCGAGGAGCAGGTCGACGAGCCCGACGACGAAGGCCTCGTCGGTCCCCGGCGTCGCGACCCGGACGAAGGGCAGGCCGACCCGCTCCGCCGTCGCCGCCGCCTCGGTGTCGAGGTCCTGGACGACCTCCATGTGGTCCGAGACGAACCCGATGGGCGCGACGACGACCGGGGAGTCGCCCTCGGCGGCCAGCTCCTCGATCCGGTCGTTGACGTCGGGCTCGAGCCACGGCTGCTGGGGCGGCCCCGACCGGGAGCAGAAGACGAGCTCACCGGTGAGGGTCACGCCCAGCTCGGCGCCCGCGGCCTCGAGGACGCGGCGCATCAGGCGCAGGTGCTGGTCGACGTAGAGGTGGCCCTCGCCGTCCCCGGGGCCGGAGGTCTCGTCCATCGCGAGGGGCACCGAGTGGGTGACGAAGAGCAGCCGCGCCGCCGTCGGGTCATCGAGGCCCCGCAACGCGGCGACGAGGGCCCGCGCCCACGACGTGCCCAGGCCCGGGTGGGAGAAGTACGGCCGCACCTTGTCGACGACGAGGCCGTCCGCGGCAGGGCCCACCTCCGCGACGGCCGCGGCGAGGTCCTCGCGGTACTGCCGGCACGAGGAGTACGAGGAGTAGGCGCTCGTCAGCACGGTGACGACCCGGGTGGCCCCGAGGTCGAGCACCTCTCGGACCGCGTCGGCGAAGTACGGCTCGGAGTTCCGGTTCCCCCAGACGAGCGGCACGTCGAGGCCGCGCCGGTCCAGCTCGGCACGGAGCCGGGCGAGCAGCTCGCGGTTGAGGTCGTTGATCGGGCTGCGGCCGCCCCGGTCGAGGTAGTGCTCCGCGACGGTGCGCAGCCGTTCGTCCGGGATCCCCCGGCCGGCGGTCACCCGGCGGAGGAACGGCATCACCTCGTCCTCGGACTCGGGTCCTCCGAAGGACCCGAGGAGGACCACGTCGTAGGGTGCGAGGTCGTCGGAGGCCGCAGGCATGGCCCCACCGTATCCGGGCAATCCCGGCGCCCCCGGCGTGGGATCCACGATCCGGCACCCGAGCGGTGGCATCGTCGGAGCCGACGACCGCGGACCCGGGAGACCGACATGGACGAGCTACGCCTCATCGGCGTCGACGAGGACGGTCAGCACCTCCTGCTCACGGACCCCGAGGGGGCCCGCTACCGGCTCCCGCTCGACGAACCGCTGCGGGCGGCGGCACGCCGCGACCGCCCCCGGCTCGGCCAGCTCCAGATCGAGATGGAGGGCGGGATGCGCCCGCGCGAGGTCCAGGCGCTCATCCGCCGCGGGCTGTCCGCCGAGGAGGTCGCCGAGCGCGCCGGGTGGACCGTCGAGAAGGTCCGCAAGTTCGAGGTGCCGATCCTCGCCGAGCGCGAGCACGTCGCCCAGCGGGCACGGCTGTGCGCCGTCGGGTCGAGGGGGCCTGCCCCGGTCACCCTCGAGGAGCGCGTCGCCGAGCGGCTCCGCGGCCGCGGCGTCGAGCGTGCCGAGGTCGACTGGGACTCCGCCCGCGACGAGGACGGCGTCTGGCACCTGACGATGACCTTCGCCGCCGGGGGGCGGCGCCGCACCGCGACCTGGCACTACGAGCCGCTCGCCGGGTCGGTCACCGCGGTCGACGACGAGGCGCGCTGGCTCAGCGAGGAGTCCTCCCCCGGCGTCATCCCGACCCCCCACCACGCCGGCGCGTCCGAGGGGGTCGACGTCTACGACGTCGACGCCGACGGCGGCATCGAGCGGGCCGCCCGGGCGCGAGAGCCGCACGAGCCCATCGACCTCATGGCGGCGATGCGCGAGCACAGCACGCGGGGTCGTCGCGGTCGCCGGCGTCCCTCACCGGCCCACACCCCCGGCGACGACCGGCCCCGGGAGGACGCCCTGCCCATCGAGGAGCTCGCAGTCGACCCGGCCGAGCTGCCCCCGCCCCCGCCGGCCCGCGCGGGACTCGGGCCCGGCGAGCCGGAGGTCGATGACGCGGCTGACGACGCCGACCACGAGCCGGGGCACCGGCCGCGGCACGCCGACGAGGCGGCAGCCCGGAGGTCCTCAGCCAACCGCAAGGGCCGCCCGAGCGTCCCGAGCTGGGACGACATCGTCTTCGGGACCAAGGGGTCCGGCCCGGCCTGATGCCCGGCGGCCGACCGCACGAGGTCAGCCGCGTGGGGACACCGGGCAGGCGTCGAGGTCGAACGGCAGCGTGTCGGGGGTGGGCGAGGACGCCCGGGCCGCGTGGCTGTTCATCCGGCGCATGTGGTGGCGCCGGCAGAGCACCTCGTACTCGACGACACCCTCGCGGGCGGTTCCGGTGTCCCCGACGACGACCTGCTCGCCCTCGACGACCATGACGCCGTCGACGACGCGCGCGTTGTGGGTGGCCCGCCGCCCGCACCAGCAGAGCGCCTCGACCTGGAGGACCTCGACCCGGTCGGCGAGCTCGATGAAGCGGCGCGAGCCGGGGAAGAGCTCGGTCCGGAAGTCGGCGGTGATGCCGAACGCGGTGACGTCGATCCCCATCTCGTCGACGACCCGGGCCAGCTGCTCCACCTGGGCCGGGGTGTAGAACTGCGCCTCGTCGCAGATGACGTAGTCGACGCGGCCCCCCGAGGTCAGGTGGGCGGCGATGGTGTCCCAGAAGTCGAGGTCGTCGCCGACCTCGACCGCCGAGGTCGCCAGGCCCAGGCGTGAGGAGAGGACGGACTCGCCGGCCCGGTCGAGCTTGGTGAAGATGAGCCCCTGGCGCTCACGCGCCCGCTGGTTGTGGTCGATCTGCAGCGCGAGGGTCGACTTGCCGCAGTCCATCGTCCCCGAGAAGAACACCAGCTCCGCCACGAGCGCACACCCTAGGCGACGGCGCGGGCCGGGGCGTGCACCACCGGCACGGCGACCTCGTCGTCGGTGAGGGAGCCGTGGAGCCCCAGCAGGGCGAGGAGCTGGGGGCGGGCCCGCCGCGAGTCGACGACGGCGTACCGCTCCCGCATCGCGACGACGAGGTCCCCGATGCGCGGCAGCACCTCGGGGCGGACCGGGCCGAACCACCCGGCGGCGACCGCCTCCTCGCGGGCCAGGACGTCGGCCCGGTCGCCGAGCAGCTCGATCCACGCCGCGCGGACGTCGGCGACGGCTCCCGGCTCGATGTACACCTGGGGGGCGCGGGCCTCGAGGCTCACGTACCTGACCCCCTCGGTCAGGCGTGGCTCCTCGGCGACGTCGAGGCGGGACGCCATCGGCACGTCGACCATCCCGTGGTCGGCGGTCACCGTGAGCGAGCAGTCGTCGGGGAGCGAGGCGGCCAGCCGGGCCAGCTCGCGGTCGACCTGCTCGAGCGCCTCGCCCCACTGCCACGACTCGCAGCCCTCGACGTGCCCGACCTTGTCGACGTCCTCCCAGTAGAGGTGGACGAGGGCCCGCTCGGAGGCGTGGACGGCGGCGAGCGTCGCGTCGACCCGGGCCGCGAGCGTGTCGGCCGCGACGAACCGACCGCCGCGGGCCGTGGCGTTCGTCAGCCCCGAGCCGTCGAAGTACGCCGGGCCGACGCGGGTCACGTCGGCGCCGTGCCGGGCGGTCGCCTCGAAGACCGTCTCGTGGGGCTGCCAGCGCCGCGGGTCGGGGCCGTTGTCCCAGGACAGCTCGTTGACGAGCAGCCCGGTCTCGGGGACGAGGGCCTCGTAGCCGACGAGGCCGTGCACTCCCGCAGCGAGACCGGTCCCGAAGCTGGCCACCGACGTCGCCGTCGTCGACGGGAAGCCGCTCGGGACACGCAGCGTCGTCGGAAGCATCGAGCGCAGCCACGGCGCGTGGCCGGCCCGGCGGACGAGGAGGTCGTGGCCGAGGCCGTCGACGAGGACGACGACCGCGCGGCGGGCCGGCGGCAGCGCGAGGTCGTGCGCCCCTTCCGGCCGAGGCCAAGGCACGCCGAGGCTCCGGGCGACCGACGGGAGCACGTCGGCGAGGGAAGGGCCGCGGCCGAGGGGCGTGGGAGGCACCCCGGAGGGGATGACCACCCGGTCAGCCCTGGCCGATGGCCGCAGACAGGTCCCGGGCGAAGGAGAGCGCCCCGGCGAGCGCGTCGTCGCCGTCGGCGGCCGCGGCGATCCGCAGCGCGATGTCGTCGCCGGTCACCGTGCCCTCGTAGCCGTGGTCGGCGTCGCAGTCCGGGTCGCCGCAGGTGGCCGGGACGAGGTCGAGGCGCGAGACGGTGCCCCAGCCCAGGGTGAGCGTCACCTCGCGGCCCAGGCTGCCCGGGACGTAGCTCTCGGGGTTCTCGACGACGTGGGTGAGCATGACGCCCCGGACGGCTGACAGCGGGATCGACTCGGTGGTCGCGGTGGCGACCTCCTGCGGGGCCGGGGGCTCGTCGGCGTGGTCGTCGAGGTGGGCGATGAGCAGCCGGGACGGGGTGAGGACGAGGACGGTGATGTGCCGCCGCACGACGTCGCGGTCGAAGGTCGTCTCGAGGTGGACGAGGTGGTTGTCGATCCGCTCCCCCGACAGCGCGGCCGCGACGACGTCCGCGACGAGCGCCGGGTAGTAGCCCGCCCGGTCGATCGCCGCGAGGAGGTCCGCGGGGAGCACGGGGGCGTGGTGGGCGCTCGTCATGGCATCCATTGTG
>DASSQJ010000227.1:0-7482 GCA_035702545.1 Phycicoccus sp. | reverse complement strand
TCATCCAGGTCGCGATGATGTCGGCGTCCGAGTCGAGCGAGGTCTGCACGCGCTCGGTCGGGTAGAAGTCGAAGACGGCGGTCAGGAAGCGGTCCATCAGGCCCGGGTCCTCGGCGGTGATCAGCGAGTGGTCGAGCGCGGGCACGCCGACGCCGACGAGGTGCCGCGGGAAGGCGTCGGGGTTGTGGGTGCCGACCTCGGTGCCGAGGCAGGTGGCCTCGTGGTAGACCTCGAAGACGTGGTCGGAGGGGGTCGTGAACCGGATGCCGTCGCCGATCTCGGGGTTCTCGCCCTTGCTCATCCGCTCGACGGTGACGCCGAAGGCCTGGGCCTTCTTCTCGATGTCGTCGATGTCGCTGGAGTTCTCGACCTTCCAGCCGAACTTCACGAGGCCGACGCCGCCCTCCTCGAGGACGACCGAGTGGTGGTCCCACTCGTCCCAGGCCTTGTAGTAGACCTTGTTGCCCTCGGCGTGGGTCTCGTACAGGCCCATCGTGTTCGCGTAGTGGTCCTTGGCCTCGGCCAGGTCCGTGACGCGGACGTGGGCGTAGCCCATCCTCATGACTCCCATTACTGCTCCTTGTGGGTGGTGCCGGCCGTGGCGGCCGAGGCGGCGTAGGCCTCGGCACGCTGCCGGGCCTTCTCGTTGATCTGGTGGAGGAAGGTGCTGACGAGGCGCACGTTCTCGCCCCGCAGCTCGATGGTCAGGTCGGTGTCCGGGACGGCCCGGCAGCTGAGGCAGGTGCCGTCGAGGTGCTCGGCCTGGGTGATGACGGTGTCGGCGACGGGGTGGTCGTAGTGGAACTCGCCCGAGCGGCAGTCGACCTTGCAGATCGCGCAACCGCCGCGACGGCATCCGACGGTGTAGGCGAACCCGGCCTTGTAGAGACCGCTGAGCACGGTCTCGCCGGGCTCGAGGTAGATGACCTCGCCCGTCGGCTGGATCGTCACGGTCGGCACTGGCGCTCCCTTGCGTTCAGTGGTGGGGCGGCGGCGTGCCGTCCTCCCACGAGGGTCGCGGCGGGGAGTGGGAGGGGCCACAGACGTTCCTCATCCCGGAACGTCGGAACCCGGGCCGGCGCTCGTCCCGCGTGCCGTCAGCCCCCCGTCGGGGGCTCGGTGAGCGTGTCGAGCACGGCCGCGGCGCCGACGGCGACGACCCCGGAGTCGGTGGTCACGGCGAGGCACCGGATGCCGTGCGCGCGCAGCCGGGCGGCGATCGCCGGGGACCCGGCGAAGGCGCCGACGAGAACTCCGTGGCGGCGTCCGGCGGCGACGACGGCGGGGAGGGGGTCGCCGGGGGCGGTCGCGTCGAGGAGGGCGTCGACCGTGGTGCCGAGCGCGAGGGCCAGGTCGTACGGGCCGACGAAGAGGCCGCCCAGGCCGGGGAGCGCGGCGACCTCGTCGACGGCGGTGAGCGCGCCGGCGGTCTCGACGAGCACCCAGCACCGGGGCACGGCGTCGGCGGCGGCCGGTTCCGGGGCGGCGCCTCCATAGAGGGGCGGGAAGGGTCCCCAGCTACGGACGCCGTGCGGCGGGTAGCGGGAGGCGCGGACGGCCCGGGCGGCGTCCTCCGCTCCCTCGACCGAGGGCACGATGACCGCCGCGGCGCCGGCGTCGAGGGCGGCGCCGATCCACTCCGGGTCCACGGCGGGCACCCGCACGAGGAACGGCACGGGGGCCGCGGCGAGCCCACGGGCGACGGGATGCAGGGAGCCGCGGTCGAGCGGGCCGTGCTGGGCGTCGAGGGCGAGCCAGTCGAACCCGCTGCCCGCGAGGCGGAGGAGGAGGTCGAGGTCCGTGGTGGCGGTCCAGATGCCGCGGGAGTCGTCCACGGCCGCCATCGTGCCAGCCGCCCGGTCTTCGGGCCCAGGAGCACCCGGGCCGGCGGCGTGCACCATCCGCTGTCGCCTCGCGCCGGGATGGCCCCTCCGGTCGAGGTGATGACGCGCCGAAACCCACGCGAGATCACCTCCACCCCCGTGTCGACCACGGGTCAGGGCGCTCTCCCGCCGAATGCCGTTGCGGCAGCGGGCACGGCTCGTGAGGATGACGCCCGTGGACCGCGCCGACATCAGCCGTATCGCCCATGGCCACCACCCGGTCGCTGCGCCGGTGTCGGGGCCCTCGCTCGACCGACTGCTCGCCCGGCTCGACCCGCCACAGGGCGGTCGCGTCCTCGACCTCGGGTGCGGATCGGGCGCCTGGCTCGTCGAGCTGCTCGCTCGGCGGCCCGACCTCACGGCCGTGGGGGTCGACCTGCACCTGCACCCCGAGCGCGTCGAGCGTGCCGCGGCCCGAGGGGTCGCCGACCGGCTGACCTGGGTCGAGGGCGACGCGGCGCACTGGTGGGACGGGCAGTACGGCGCGGTCCTCTGCATCGGCGCGAGCCACGCCTTCGGCGGCACGGCCGCGATGCTCGACGTGCTCGCCACCCACCTGCTGCCGGGGGGACGGTGCCTCGTCGGCGACGGCTTCTGGGAGGGCCCGCCCTCGGCCGCCGCGCTCGCCGCCCTGGACGCGACCCCGGACGACTTCCCGAGCCTCGCGGGGCTCGTCGCGGTCGCAGCGGAGCACGGCTGGGCGGTGACCTACGCCCACGTGAGCTCCGCGGAGGAGTGGGACGACTACGAGTGGTCGTGGACGGGCTCGCTGACCGAGTGGGCGCTGCGGGCGGACACCGAGCCCGCCGACCGCGCGCAGGCCCTCGAGGCGGCGGACGAGCACCGTCGCCAGTGGCTCGAGGGCTACCGCGGCGAGCTCGGCTTCCTCACCGCGGTGCTCACCCGACGCTGACGGGGCCCGAGCCCCCACGGTCACGTGATCCTCCCCTCGGCCGGGTGTCGGCCGCGTCGTCCGGCGCGACACTGGGGATGGCGGAGGCAGCGCCCCGCCGGTCGTGGCGGGTCGTCGGTGCAGCCGTCGGCTGGAGGCGCCCATGTCCACCGTGCACCCCCCGACCACCGGGACCCGAGCCGCCGCGCACCCGCACACCGGCGCGCACCGCGCGGGCCACGTCGTCGCGGTCCTCGTCAACCTCCTCATCCTCTACCTGGTCAACGTCCGGCCGGGATGGGACGCCGTCCCCTTCCTCACCCCGGAGACGACGCAGGTCCTCCCGTGGGTCAACGCCTCACTCTGGGTGACGGTCGTCGCGGAGAGCCTCTACGTCGCGTGGGACACCGGATGGTTCCGCGCCCTCGGCGACATCGTGACGACGGGCGTCGGACTCGCCGCCATCGTCAGGATGTGGGAGGTCTTCCCGCTCGACGTCAGCCGTGGCTGGGAGCTTGCGGCACGCGTCGTCCTCGTCGTCGCGGTGTTCGGCAGCCTCATCGGCATCGGCGTCGCCCTCGCCCGTCTCATCCGCTCGCTGGCAACAGCGGGGAGATCGACCTGAGCACCAGCAGGCACACCGGCAGCCCTCCAGGGCATGCCGCAGGTTCGTCGGCTCATCGGTGGCGCCATGAGGGATCGGGACGCCTGCGACAGAATGTGGGAGTGGCATGGGGACGAAGTACCCGGGTGGGCGCAACTGCCGTGGCCCTGACTGCGCTCATGTGTGCCGTCGGGGCGCTCGTGCTCATCGGGGTGGGCGAGCAGCAGGTGGCGGTCTCCCGCGTGGTCGGGGCTCCTGGCTCGACACGGTTGGGAGTCGTGACGGACAGCTGCAACGAGGACCCGCGCGTGCGAACCGAGGAGACCTCGACGGATGTCAGGGTGAGCGCCTACGTCCGGCGACGTCCTCTGATCGGTGGGCGGGGGTCCTGCACGGACACCACCTGGGTGACGCTGCAGTCCCCCCTGGAGGGTCGGACCGTCGTGGACACGTCGACGAGCGCCGAGCTGGTGCCGACGGACTGGTGACGGCGCTCGGCGACGGATCCTCTGTCGTCACCGTTGCTCACAGGAAGGCCCGGATGCCTTCGATGGTGTCGGCCTCCTCAGGCCTCTTGTCATCCCGGTAACGAAGCACTCGCGCGAACCGGAGGGCCACCCCGCCCGGGTACCGGGACGAGCGCTGGAGGCCGTCGAAGGCGACCTCGACGACCTGTTCGGGCCGGACCGGGACGACCCAGCCGTCCGTGCCGTCGGTCGCCAGCTCGGTGAACCGCTCGGTCTGCCAGCGGAGCATGGCGTCGGTCATCCCCTTGAAGGTCTTGCCGACCATGACGAACCCACCCGTCGCGGGGTCGCGGGCGCCGAGGTGGATGTTCGACAGCCAGCCCCGCCGCCGTCCGGAGCCCCACTCGACGGCGAGGACGACCAGGTCGACCGTGTGCGCAGGCTTGACCTTGACCCAGCCGCTCCCCCGGCGGCCCGCGGCGTAGGGCGCGGCGGCGTCCTTGACGACGACGCCCTCGTGGCCGGCGGCGACGAGGTCGGCGAAGAACCGCTCGGCGGCCGCCGGGTCCTCGGTGACCAGCCGGGGGACGAGGAGGTGCGGGGCCAGCTCGGCGAGCACCTCATGGCGTTCGAGCGCGGGTACGTCGACGAGGTCGCTGCCGGCGGCGTGGAGCACGTCGAAGAGGAACGTCGTCAGCGGCACCTCGGCGCGCAGCCGCGCCACGTCGGCGGAGCTCGCCGTCCGCGCCCCGGTGACCTGGAAGGGGGCCGGCCGGCCGGCGGTGTCGAGGACGATCGCCTCGCCGTCGAGGACGAGGTCGCCCCCGGGCAGCTCGGCCACCGCCTCGACGACCTCGGGCACCCGCCCGGTGATCTCGTCGAGGCTGCGGGTGAAGACGGCGACGTCGCCGTCTCGGCGGTGGACCTGGATGCGGATGCCGTCGAGCTTGCCGTCGACGAGCAGGGTCCGGCCCGCGAACCCCTCGACCGCCTCCCCGGTGGTCTTCGCCGAGGACGCGAGCATCGGCCGCAGCGGTCGCCCGACGACCAGCCCGACCTCCTCGAGTGCCGGGAGACCGCCCCGCGCGGCCTCCTCCGCCACCGCGGACGTGGACCCGGCGAGCATCGTCGCGCGGCGCACGACCGCCTCGGGCACCTCGAACGCGCCGGCGACCGCGGCGAGCACGACACCGTCGAGCGCACCCTGGCGCAGGTTGCCCGTGATGAGGCCGCGGAGGAACTGCTGCTCCTCGCCCGTGGCGCGGCGGAGCAGGGCGTCGAGCTCGGCCCGTCGGGCCGTCGCGGACCCCGCTCCGGCAGCCGTCGCCAACCGGTCGAAGGCGGCGTCGACGTCGGCCACGGTGAGCTCCGCCACCGGGGCCGCGGGTGGTAGCGCACCGAGCGACCGGAACCCCACGCCGAGCCGGCGCTGGGGCAGCACCCCGGAGAGGTGGGCGACGACGACCCCCACCTCGTCGGGGGAGCACCGACGCACGAGCGCCGCGATGGCGTCGCGCTTCGCCGTCCGCGAGCGCGTGGCCGAGACCGCCGCCGAGGTGGCGACGACCTCGGCGAGCAGGACCGGGCCCTCCGCGGTGCTCCCTGCAGCCCGCGGCGGCCCGGCCCTCTCGCTCATCCGGCCAGTGTGCCGGGTCCCACCGACACCCCGACCTTCGGCAATGGGGGCCGGCGCGCTCCCACGGAACGGGCCCTCAGCGGGCCAGGCGCATCGGGACGTGCGGGATGCCGTCCTCGACGAACTCCGCCCCGTCACGGACGAACCCCCGCCGCGAGTACCACCCCTCGAGGTGGCTCTGCGCGTCGAGGACGACCGGCCGGGGCGCCTCCTCGAGGGCCGTCGAGACCAGGGCCGTCGCCACGCCCTCGCCGCGAGCGCCCCGCGCCGTGGCCACCCGTCCGATCCGCACCCCACCCCCCGGCTCGCGGAGCACCCGGAGGCAGGCCACGACCCCGACGCCGTCCTCGGCCCACACCTGGACCGCGCCCGGCTCGAGGTCCCTGCCGTCGAGGTCGGGGTAGACGCACGCCTGCTCGACGACGAAAACGTCCTGCCTCAGCCGGGCGATCTCGTAGGCCGTGACGGCGTCGAGGTCGCGCAGGGGTGCCGAGCGGATGACGACCACGGAGCCTCCGTTCCGGGCGCAGGGGGCGGGATGTCGGGAACGTCCACCCTAGGACCGTCCACCACCGCCGGCCCACCGCCGGCCCACCACCCGGGGGCCGGTGCCGACGCGCGAGGATGGGGGCCGTGACCGACCACCCGCCGACCGGGCCCGCCGCATCCGCCTCGGGCCCCGCCGTCGTCGACCGCAGCGACGTCGACGGGCTCGTCGCCCGCGCCCGGTCCCTCGCGACCCGTGGGGGCCGGCGGCTGCTCGGCATCACCGGGTCGCCGGGCGCCGGCAAGTCCACGCTGGCGGCCGATGTCGTCGCAGCGCTCGACGGCGACGCCGTGCTCCTTCCCATGGACGGCTTCCACCTCGCCCAGGAGGTCCTCGAGGACCTCGGCCGCACCGCGACCAAGGGGGCGATCGACACCTTCGACGTCGGTGGCTTCGTCCACCTCCTCGCCCGGGTGCGGGCCGCCGACGAGGAGGTCGTCTACGCCCCGACCTTCCGACGCGACCTCGAGGAGCCCATCGCCGGCGCCGTCGCGATCCGGCGCGAGACTCCGCTCGTCGTCGTCGAGGGCAACTACCTCCTCGCCGACGCGCCCGGGTGGCGTCGGGTCCGCGACCTCCTCGACGAGACGTGGTTCGTCGACCCCGGGACCCCCCGCCGCCGCGCGTGGCTCATCGAGCGGCACATGGCCTTCGGGCGCGACCACGCGGCGGCGGTCGCCCGGAGCGACGGCTCGGACCAGGTCAACGCCGAGCTCATCGAGTCGACCCGCGAGCGGGCGGACGTCCTCGTCGTCGGCGCCTGACGACCCCCGAGACCTCAGGCGTCGAGCCGGTAGCCGATCCCCGGCTCGGTGATGATGTGCCGCGGCCGTGAGGGGTCGGCCTCGAGCTTGCGCCGCAGCTGGTTCCCGTAGACCCGCAGGTAGTTCGACTCTCGGCCGTAGCCCGGCCCCCACACCGCCCGCAGGAGCTCGGCCTGGGTGACGACCCGCCCCCGGTGACGCGCCAGCTCGGCGACGAGTCGCCACTCGGTCGGCGTGAGGTGGACCGGCTCGCCCCCGCGCCGGGCCGTCAGCGTCGCGAAGTCGAGGTCGAAGGCCGGCGTGACGACCGGCGGGACGTCCGCGAGCTGGTTGCCGTCCCCCGACCCGCCCCGGCGCAGCGCCGAGCGGACCCGGGCCATCAGCTCGTCCATCCCGAACGGCTTCGTGACGTAGTCGTCGGCACCCTCGTCGAGGGCCTCGACCTTGTCGTCGGACTGGTGCCGCGCGGAGAGGACGACGACCGGCACCGACCACCGGGCCCGGATGCGCCGCAGCACCTCGACGCCGTCGAGGTCGGGAAGGCCGAGGTCGAGGACCACGAGGTCGGGCTGCGCTGCCTCCATCGCCGAGAGCGCGTCGCGGCCCGAGCCGACCCCCTCGACCTCGTAGCCACGGGCCCGGAGGTTGATGCGCAGGGTCCGCCGGATCGTCTCGTCGTCGTCGACGAC
>DASSQJ010000226.1:0-6759 GCA_035702545.1 Phycicoccus sp. | reverse complement strand
AACCGTTCCCGTCGCCCACTGAAGGTTCCGGCATCCAGAGAGAAAGTTGGGCCGGGTGGGGTCAGGCGGGGGGTGGGGTGGTGGAGCCGTCGGCCGCGGGCCTGAGCGTGAGGCTGATCGAGTTGATGCAGTACCGCTGGTCGGTCGGGGTGTCGTAGCCCTCGCCCTCGAAGACGTGCCCGAGGTGGCTGCCGCACGAGGCGCACCGCACCTCGACGCGCGGACGCCCGGGGAGGGAGCGGTCCTCGAGGTACTCGACGGAGTCCCCGGCCAGCGGGCTGTAGAACGACGGCCAGCCGCAGTGGCTCTCGAACTTGGTGTCCGAGGTGAAGAGCTCGGCGCCGCAGGCCCGGCAGGCGTAGACGCCGACCGTCTTGCTGTCGGTGTACTCGCCGGTGAACGGACGCTCGGTGCCCGCCTCGCGCAGGACGTGGAACTCCTGGGGCGACAGGGCGGTGCGCCACTCCTCCTCGGAGCGCTGGACGGTGTAGTCGCGGTTGCTCGGTGTC
Organism: Phycicoccus sp.; assembly: GCA_035702545.1. Classification (GTDB taxonomy): domain Bacteria; phylum Actinomycetota; class Actinomycetes; order Actinomycetales; family Dermatophilaceae; genus DASSQJ01. The sequence goes on along the minus strand of DASSQJ010000226.1, from coordinate 6,250 downwards.
ATCGTCACGTCCAGCCCAACAGCGAGCGGGCGCCGATGGTTCCCGCCGCCGCCGGCCGAAAGGAGCCCGTCACATCCCCGGGCGTCGGTCGCCCTCGTTAGGCTCGCCGCATGCCCGATGCCCAGATCGTCGAGGTCGAGGGTCCCCACGGGGTCCGCGAGGTGCGCCTCACGAGCCCGGACCGCCTCATGTGGCCCGCCGACGGCATCACCAAGGGTGACCTCGCCGGGTACGTCACGGCGGTCGGGGACCTCCTCGTCGCGCACGTCGGCGACCGGCCGGTGACCCTCCAGCGCTTCCCCGACGGCGTCGACGGCGAGGAGTTCTACCAGAAGAACCCCCCGAAGGGGATGCCCGACTGGGTGCGGACGACGCGCTGCCGCTACCCGAGCGGCCGACACCACGACCAGCTCGTCGTCGACGAGGTCGCGACCGCGGTGTGGGCGGTCCAGATGAACACGGTGACCTTCCACCCATGGCCGGTGCGCACCGCCGACAACGACCGCCCCGACGAGCTGCGCATCGACCTCGACCCGCAGCCCGGGCGCGGTTTCCCGGACGCCGTCGAGGCCGCCCACGCCCTCCGCGAGCTGCTCGCCGAGATCGGCCTCACCGGCTGGGCGAAGACAAGCGGCAACCGCGGCGTCCACGTCTACGCCCGTATCGCTCCCACCCACCAGTTCCTCGACGTCCGGCACGGGGTCATCGGCATCGCCCGCGAGCTCGAGCGCCGGCTGCCCGACCTCGTGACGACGTCCTGGTGGAAGGAGGAGCGGGGCGAGCGGGTCTTCGTCGACTTCAACCAGGCTTGCCGCGACCGCACGATCGCCTCGGCGTACAGCCCGCGCCCGCTCGCCGGGGCGCCGGTGTCGATGCCGGTGACGTGGACCGAGCTCGCCACCATCGCCCCCGGCGACTTCACCGTCCTCACCGTCCCGGACGTCATCGAGGACCGGGGGGATGCCTGGGCCGGCATCGACGACGCCGTCGGCGACGTCGCGGCAGCCATCGCCCTGTGGGGCCGCGATGTCGAGGAGCGCGGCCTCGGTGAGCTGAACTTCCCACCCGACTACCCGAAGATGCCGGGAGAGCCCCCCCGCGTCCAGCCCTCCAAGCGCCGCCGCGACAAGGCCGACGAGGAGTACATGGGCCCGAAGGCCGAGCGCGACGCCGCCGAGCGCGCCGAGTGGGGGATGCCCGTCGTCCCGCCGGTCGCGCCGATGCTCGCCCGCTCGGTCAAGGGCATCAGCGCGCTCGACGGGCAGGAGGTGAGCTTCGAGCCGAAGTGGGACGGCTTCCGGTCCATCGTCTTCCGCTCCGGCGACCGGGTCGAGATCGGCAGCCGCAACGAGAAGCCGATGACCCGCTACTTCCCGGAGATCGTCGAGGCCGCCCTCGCCAGCCTCCCCGACAAGTGCGTCGTCGACGGCGAGATCGTCGTCGTCCGGCCGGGGGAGGACCGGCTCGACTTCGACCTGCTGAGCCAGCGCATCCACCCGGCGGCGAGCCGGGTCCGCAAGCTGTCGGTCGAGACCCCGGCGCGGTTCGTCGCCTTCGACCTGCTGGCCCTCGGTGACGAGGACCTCATGGAGCGCCCGTTCGCCGAGCGACGGCGGCTCCTCGAGGACGTCCTCGCCGGCGCGGCCCCGCCCGTGCACCTCACGCCCGCGACGACCGACCGTGCCACCGCCGCCGAGTGGTTCACCGAGTTCGAGGGGGCCGGCCTCGACGGCCTCGTCGCGAAGCCGCTCGCCGGTCCGTACGAGCCCGACAAGCGGACGATGGCCAAGATCAAGCACGAGCGGACCGCCGACTGCGTCGTCGCGGGTTACCGGACCCACAAGTCCGGCCCGGACGCCATCGGCTCTCTGCTCCTCGGCCTCCACGACGACGAGGGCAACCTGCTGTCGGTCGGCGTCATCGGCGCCTTCCCGATGGCCCGCCGCCGCGAGCTCTTCGAGGAGCTCCAGCCGCTCGTCACCGACTTCGACGAGCACCCCTGGGCCTGGGCGAGGCTGGAGGAGGGCACCCGAACCCCGCAGGCGGCGGCCGGCAGTCGGTGGGCAGCAGGGAAGGACCTCTCGTTCACCCCGCTCCGGCCCGAGCGCGTCGTCGAGGTGCGGTACGACCACATGGAGGGGGTCCGCTTCCGCCACACCGCGCAGTTCGTCCGCTGGCGTCCCGACAAGGACCCCGGTGACTGCACCTTCGACCAGCTCGACGAACCGGTCTCCTACGACCTCTCCGCCGTCCTCGACGGCACCGCCGGGTGAGCGAGTCGCCGGGGGCGCCCGGGCCGGAGCACCGGGTCCGCCGGGTGGCCGTCGCGGGCGCCGCCGTCGGCGCGACGACCGCGGCCGCCTCCGGGGCCGGGTCGCTCGCCGCGGCGGCGTACTTCGCCCGGCGGGTCCTGACCCCGGACCGCCGACGCCCGGACGACGTCGTCATCCGAGCCGCGGGGACGCACAGCGTCACCCTCGACGCAACCGTGGAGACGGTGGTCCCCGGCCGGTACGGGCTGTGGATCGAGGACGGCTTCGGCCACGTGCGGGTCGGGGACGTCCTCGACCTCGACACCCGGCGAGGGCTCGTCGAGCGTGAGCTCGTGGCCGTCGACCGCGGCTACCTCGCGCCGGGAGGGGCGCGCTGGAACCAGTACTACTTCGGCGCACCGCCCGACGAGAGCCTCGGGCTGTCGACCGAGCGCGTCACGTACGACGGCGAGCTCGGGCCGATGCCCGCGTGGGTCGTCCCGGCCACCGGAGGGCCGGGGGAGCGGTGGGCCGTCCTCGTGCACGGGCGCGGTGCGCGCCGTGAGGAGACCGTCCGCGCCATCGCACCGCTGCACGCCGAGGGCTGGACCTGCCTGGTCCCGAGCTACCGCAACGACGAGGGGGTGCCCGCCGGCCCGGACGGCCGGTACGCCCTCGGGCTGTCCGAGTGGCGCGACGTCGACGCCGCGATCGGGTACGCGGTCCAGCGCGGCGCCCGCGAGCTGCTCCTCACCGGGTGGTCGATGGGCGGGGCCATCGTCCTCCAGCTCCTTGACCGCTCCACCCGGGCGGAGCTGGTCTCCCGGGTCGTCCTCGACGCCCCCGTCATCGACTGGGGCGACGTCCTCGCCCACCACGCCCAGGCGCACCATCTGCCGCCGTTCGTCGGCTCGCTCGCCCGCTCGATGATGAACCAGCGCTGGGGCCACCGGATCGTGGGCGTGCACGAAGGGGTCGACCTGGCCCTCACCGACTGGGTGAGCCGTGCCGCCGAGCTGCACCACCCCATCCTGCTCATCCACTCCGCGGCCGACGAGTTCGTCCCGGTCGGGCCGTCCCGCGAGCTGGCCTGCGCCCGGCCCGACCTCGTGACGTTCCACGAGTGGCAGGTCGCCCGGCACTGCAAGGAGTGGAACACCGAGCCCGGGCGCTGGGAGTCGCTCGTCCGCGAGTACGCCGCCTGAGGCCCGGCGCCGGGGGCGCGGCGGCTCAGCGGTGGAAGCGCCAGAGGCCGAGCAGCGTCCCGGCCTCCTCGAGCAGCGCGTGCGGACGTGCCGGGATGCCGCGGGAGCCGCTGAGCAGGGGTCCGTGGACGATCCGCGTGGCGTCCCCGCCGACGAGGAGCGGCGACCAGGTGAGCGCGAGCTCGTCGACGACGCCGGCGTCCAGCGCGGCACCGAGGAGCGAGGGGCCGCCCTCGAGGAGGACGCGGCGCAGCCGGCGCACCGACAGCTCGACGAGCGCGGCGTGCAGGTCGACGTGGTCCTCCCCGCAGACGAGCACGGCGTCCTCGCCGAGCACGGTCCTCGCGCGGTCCAGGGCCCGCGGCCCGGCCGCCGCGCACGTGACGAGGAGGGCCGGGCCGCGGCCCTCCTTGCCCGTCCGGATGTTCTCCGGCACCCGTCCGCTGCGGGTGACGACGACGAGGGTCGCCGGGACCCGGGAGCGCCGCGTGGGTTCGAGGCGCCGGTAGCCCTCGGTGCGGACCGTGCCGGCGCCGACGAGCACGGCGTCCGCGAGGTCGCGCTGGAGGGCGAAGACGCGGTTGTCGGCCGGGGTGTTGACGGACCCGCTGCGGCCGTCAGCGCCGGCGGCGGCACCGTCGAGGGTGGAGACCATGTTGGCGCGCACCCAGGTTCCCCGCCGCGGGAAGGCGTAGAGCTCCTCGAGGTCCCCGGCACGGACGCGGGAGCCGGCCCGGGACGGACGGCGTGGGTCGATGAGGACGCGCACCCGGGCATCCTCCCACCGTCTCTGGTTGGATGCCCGGATGGGCAAGGGAAAGAAGTCGAAGGACAAGCGGTCGAAGGACAAGAAGAAGGGCGGCGGCCGCGCGGGCGGTATGCAGTCCGTCGTCGCGGCCGTCGCCGTCGAGTCGGGTGCGCCCCCGGAGCGGGCGGTCACCGACGACGAGGAGCTGACCGGCAAGGCGGCCCGCAAGGCGCGGAAGAAGCGCGAGAAGGCCGAGCAGGCGCGGCGCGACGAGGCCGTGGAGGTCGTCCGTTGGTCCGACCTGCTCCGCGTCGAGCCCGGCTTCGTCCTCGCCGACCTCGACCCCGCCTCCACCCCGGGCTTCGACGGGGAGAAGGACGACGGCGAGGAGGTCATGGCCGAGCTCCAGGCCCGCCTCGGCGACCTGCAGGAGCGGCTCTACGCCGAGTCCCGGGGCGGCGGTGAGCGGTCGGTGCTCCTCGTCATCCAGGGGATGGACACCTCCGGCAAGGGGGGCATCATGCGCCACGTCGTCGGGGCCGTCGACCCGCAGGGCGTCGACATCACCGCGTTCAAGGCACCGAGCGCGGAGGAGCGCCGGCACCCGTTCCTCTGGCGGATCAAGCGGGCCCTCCCGCGTCCCGGCCAGATCGGTGTCTTCGACCGCTCGCACTACGAGGACGTCCTCATCGTCCGCGTGCACGACCTCGTCCCGAGGTCGACGTGGTCGCGTCGCTACTCCCAGATCAACAGGTTCGAGGCCGGTGTCGTCGAGTCCGGGACGACGATGGTCAAGGTGATGCTGCACGTCTCGAGCGACGAGCAGAAGGCCCGGCTCGCGGAGCGCCTGGAGCGGCCCGACAAGCACTGGAAGTACAACCCGGGCGACCTCGACGAGCGCGCGCACTGGGCCGAGTACATGGACGCCTACCAGGCCGCCCTCGAGCGGTGCTCGACGACGCTCGCGCCGTGGCACGTCGTCCCGGCCGACAACAAGTGGTACGCCCAGCTCGCCGTGACCAACATCCTCCTGGAGCACCTCGAGGCGATGGACCCGCAGTGGCCGGCCGCCGACTTCGACGTCGAGGCGGAGAAGGCGCGCCTCGCGATGACCCCCTGACGCCGCTGGCGACCGCGGCGGGTCCGGTGCGGCTCAGCCGGCGAGGGAGCGCTCGAGGAGGAGGTCTACAGCCGTCGGCCCGACGCCCGAGCCGAGCGTGCCGAACGTCGCCCCGTGCTCGCCCCGGACGCGGCTCGCGACGAAGGCGTCGGCGACCGGTCCGGGGGAGTGGCGGACGAGCAGCGTGGCCTGGAAGGTGAGCGCGAGGCGCTCGACGAGCCGTCGCGCCCCCCACGGCGCCTCCGGGTCGAGCGCGGTGGCGACCGACTCCTCGCACTCGTCGATCGCCGCGTCGAGGGCGTCGTCGTGGCCGCGGGCGAGGGCCAGCTCCTTGCCGAGGGCGGCGACCGACGCGGGCTCGCGGGTGATCGCGCGCAGCACGTCGAGGGCGTTGACGTTGCCCGAGCCCTCCCAGAGCGAGTTGAGCGGCGCCTCCCGGTAGAGCCGGGCCAGGCCGTTCTCCTCGACGTACCCGTTGCCGCCGAGGCACTCCAGGGCCTCCGCGACCATCGGGGCTGTGCGCTTGCACACCCAGAACTTGCCGAGGGCCACGCCGAGCCGGACCAGCTCGCCCTCCTCGGCGTCGACCGCGTGCGCCAGACGCATCGCGAGGACCGTGGCGGCCTCGGCCTCGAGCGCGAGGTCGGCGAGGACGTTGCGCATCAACGGCTGGTCGACGAGCAGCGCGCCGAACGCGCTGCGGTACCGAGCGTGGTGCACGGCGCGCACCAGCGCCGCTCGCATCGTTGCCGTCGAGCCGAGCACGCAGTCGAGCCGGGTCGAGGCGACCATGTCGATGATCGTGCGGATGCCGCGGCCATCGTCGCCGACCCGCACCGCCCACGCGCCGTCGAGCTCCATCTCGGACGACGCGTTCGACCGGTTCCCGAGCTTGTCCTTGAGGCGCTGCAGCCGGATCTCGTTG
>DASSQJ010000225.1:0-5939 GCA_035702545.1 Phycicoccus sp. | reverse complement strand
TCACCGGCGCCGAGGCCGACAAGGTCATCGCCGCCGTCACCGCCAAGGACTCGGCCGCCACCATCGACACCGTCCGCAAGGACCCCGACGGCTCCTACGACGCCCTCGGCACCAAGGCCGGCAGCCCCGTCTTCTACGACGTCAGCGCCGACCTGAAGACCGTCACGGAGCACACCGGCGGGCCGGGCGGCGTGCCGGGCGGCATGCCGGGCCACGCGTCGGACGACGCCGGTTCGCCGTCCGCCTCCGACCCCACCGCGGCCAACACCGGCTACGCCGTCTGAACCGGGGCGCCCGTCCCCGAGTCACCACGGCCCGGGGACGGGTCCGCGTCCCGCCGGCCGTCCGGGCCGACCGACCCTGCCGCCCGCTCCGCGAGGGCAGCGGTCAGCGCGGCCACCGCGTAGAGCGCCGTCGACTGGAGGTAGAGGACGAAGAGGATGCCGATCGGCGCCGCGACCGCCGCGTACTGCGGCTTGTCGATGACGAAGCCGACGAGCAGGGCCATCGCCTGCTTGAGGACCTCGATGACCACCGCGCCCACGGCGGCCCCGACGAGCCGGGGCCTGCGGGGCGGCCGGATGCCACCGAGCCGCCCGAGCGCGATGAGGACGACGAGGAAGTTCAGCGCCAGGGTCAGGAGCAGTGCCGCGACGGTGAGCAGGCCCGGCGGTCCGCTCCACTGGACCCCGAGGGCCCCGAGCAGCCGCGCCGAGAGGTTGGCGGTGAACGTCGAGGCGACGAACGAGAGCAGGACGAGGGGAGCCAGGGCGATGAACCACCCGAGCGACCAGACCCGCACGGCAACGGCGTTGCGTGGGTTGTGCGGTGCCCCGTACACCGCGTGGAGCGACCGGCTCCCCGCGAGCACCGCGCCCGTCGCGCCGTAGAGCAGGCCGACGGCGCTGACCAGGGAGGTGGTCTGCCCGATGCCCCGCAGCTGCTCCGGGTCGATGCCGCCCTGGCCGACGACTCCCGGGAACGCCGCGGAGAGCGCCTCGGTGAGGTAGGCCGCGAGTCGCTCGGCGCCCAACGCGGCGGCCACCCCGTACCCCAGGGCCAGGACCGAGAAGAGCGAGAGGAAGAGGTAGTACGTCGTCCCCGCCGCGAGGAGCGTCCCGCGGGCCGCGGTGAAGCGCGTGACGGCCCGGACGGCCACGCCGGTACCCGCGCCGAGGACGCCGGGCCGGGACTCGAGCAGGCGCAGCCGCGCCGGGACGGCCGCGGCGGGCGGGTCGACCCGCTCGCCCGGGATGGGTGGCAGCGTCGCCTCGGGCTCCACAGGAGGACCGTACTGGTCCACGGCGCAGGGTCGCTGGCGCTGCTCGGCCGCGCGACACGGGTGGCTCCTCACCTGCGCGGGTTGTTGCCGGGCGGCCCGCGACGCGGGAGCATGACCGGATGGCAGAGACCTCGGGTGCCGGTCGCAAGCGAACCGCCGCCGTCATCACCATCGTCGCCGGCGTCGTCTTCATCGTCGCCGGGGTCCTCACCTACATCACGGTGAGCAACACCCTCGCCGACCAGAAGATCACCGTCGCCGAGGACGCCGACCGGTTCGCCGGGCAGCTGGTCGACCAGCCCTGGGAGGCCTACGCCCAGGCCGATGTCATCGCCAAGCACGCGAGCGAGATCGCCGGGGGCAAGACCTACGCCGAGCTGCCGCGCGACGACCCCAACCGCAACACCGTGATGACGGCCTCGTTCCTCCAGGCCTCGCTCTTCACCTCCGTCGTCGCCTTCGGCGTCGCGGTGATGGCCGTGGGGCTCGGCATCGTCCTCATCGTCGTCGGGTGGGGGCTCCTCCCCGCCCGGATGGTGGTGGACGAGCAGTACTGAGCGGAGCGCCCGGCGGGACCGGAGCGCGGCTCAGGTGGACGACGCGGCGTAGATCGCGGCGATCGACGCGTCGAGTGCCGCGTCGAACTCCGCGTCACCCATCTGGGCGGTCAGTCCCTCGGTGAGCGCGCGGGAGAAGCTGGCGATGACCCCGGGGTTGTGCGCGAGGAGCTCGACGGCCTCCGCCCGGGAGTAGCCGCCCGAGAGCGCCGCTACCCGCAGCACGCGCGGGTGCTCGAGGAGCTCGGTGTGGTCCCCGGCGACGTCCGGCAGGGTCAGCTTGAGCATGACGTCCTGACCGGGGTCCAGGTCGTCGAGGTGCGCGAGCAGGGATGCCTTGAGCAGCTTCTCCGACGCCGCCTTCTCCTTGCTGTGGATGTCGACCTCGGGCTCGATGATCGGGACGAGCCCGGCCGCGAGGATCTGCCGGGCGACCTCGAACTGCTGGTCGACGACGGCCTCGATGCCGGCGGCGTCGGCGCGCAGGACCACGGAGCGCATCTTCGTGCCGAAGACGCTGTGCCGGACGGCCCGCTCGAGCACCTCGTCGAGGTGCGGCATCGGCTTCATCAGCTTGACGCCGTCGACCTCGTCCTGGAGGCCCTTGTCGACCTTGAGGAACGGGACGACGTGCTTGCGGGTCCAGAGGTACTCGGCCGAGCCGAGGCCCTCGATCTGCCGGTCCATCGTCTGCTCGAAGAGGATGGCGGCGAGGATCCGGTCGCCGGTGAACACCGGGCTCGTGATGACCCGGGTCCGCATCGCGTGGATGAGGTCGAACATCCCGGCCTCGTCCGTGTACGCCGACGCCGGGACCCCGTACCGCTCGAGGGCCTTCGGCGTACTGCCGCCGCTCTGGTCCAAGGCGGCGATGAAGCCGGTTCCGGTCCTGATCTGGGTGAGCATCTCCGCGTTCATGCTGCGTCCTCTCCGGCGACGCGCCGCCGCGGGCCGCGGTGGGTCGCCGCCACCTACGTCCTCCCCCCAGCGTCCCCCCGAGTCGGCGGGTCCACAAGGACCTCGGTCACACCGGCGAGCGGCCCGGGTGCCCACCCGGCCGCCGTGCCAAGATGAGCCCATGGCCAAGGAGAAGCGCCTCGACAAAGCGGTCTACGAGGCCGAGCTCCTGCGGCTGCAGGCCGAGCTCGTCAAGATGCAGGAGTGGGTGCGGCGCGAGGGGGAGCGGGTCGTCGTCGTCTTCGAGGGGCGCGACGCCGCGGGGAAGGGCTCGACGATCAAGCGGGTCACCCAGTACCTCAACCCGCGGCAGACCCGCATCGTCGCCCTCCCGGCACCGACCGAGCGCGAGCGGACCCAGTGGTACTTCCAGCGGTACGTCGAGCACCTCCCGGCCGGCGGCGAGATCGTCCTGTTCGACCGCAGCTGGTACAACCGGGCCGGCGTCGAGCGCGTCCTCGGCTACTGCACGCCGGTGGAGCACCAGCGCTTCCTCCGCCAGTGCCCGATCTTCGAGCGGATGCTCGTCGAGGACGGCATCCGGCTCTACAAGTACTGGTTCTCGGTGAGCGACGCCGAGCAGCAGCAGCGGTTCGAGTCCCGGCTCGACGATCCGATGCGGCGGTGGAAGCTCTCGCCGACCGACATCGAGTCGATCCTGCGGTGGGAGGACTACTCGCGCGCCAAGGACGACATGATGGTCCACACCGACATCGCCGAGGCGCGGTGGAACGTCGTGGAGAGCGACGACAAGCGGCGGTCGCGGATCAACATGATCGCCCACCTGCTCTCCCAGGTCCCGTACGAGGAGGTCGAGGCGCCGGAGATCGTGCTCCCCGAGCGGCCGCCGTCGCGCGGGTACGTCCGGCCCGACCGGTCGCTGCAGCGCGAGGTCCCCGACTACGCGGCGACCCTCGAGTCCTGACCCCTTGCGTCTCGCCCGAGGCCCCGACCACGACGCGGGCCCCCCGCCCCATGACTTCGCGGGCTCAGGGCTCGTCCGCACCCTGAGGCGGCGGGGTGCTCCCGAGCCCGCGCAGGAGAGCAGCCGCCGCGGCGTCGACGGAGCCGCCGGTGTCGACCTCGAGCGCGTCCGGCCAGGGATCCGTCATCGTCGCGAGACGCCGGCGCACCTCGGGCGTGGCGTCCGAGACGTGCGGGCCAGCCGCCCGGGCGGTGAGGCGCTCGAGGCAGACCTCCTCCGGTGCGACACACCGCACCTGGCTCAACACCCCGCCGTGCTCGTGGGCGACGGCAGCCGCGTCCCGCCGACGGTGCCCCTCGGTCCACGAGGCGTCGAGGACGACGCAGAGACCGCCCGACAGGGCGGCGCCGGCACGGCGCAGGAGCTCGGCGTAGACGACGTCGGTGTGGGAGCGGTCGTAGTCGCCCTCGCCGAAGCCCGCCGCGCGCGAGGTGGTCGCCGGGACGCCGGCGAGCTCCTTGCGGACCTCGTCCGACGAGAGGAGGACCCACTCGCGGTCGTCGACCTCGACGATGCGCTGCGCGAGGGTCGACTTCCCCGTCCCCGGCAGGCCGCCGACGAGGACGAGGCGCACGCGCCCCGAGCGGAGCTCCCGGACACAGAGGTCGAGCGCGTGCCGGGCCCGGTCGGCCGCGCCCGGGTCCCCGCCCCCCGCCCGCAGGCACTCGACCTTCGCCCGGACCCAGGCCCGGTAGGCGACGTAGTGGTGCTCGAGGCTGGCCGGGTGAGCCTCGGCGGTCAGCTCGCGGTACCTGTCGACGACGAGGCGGGCAAGGTCGGGCGCGCCGTGCAGTGCGAGGTCCATCGCGAGGAAGGCGATGTCCATGAGGACGTCCCCGACCCGCAGCCGCGCGTCGAACTCCAGGCAGTCGAGGACCCGGGCGCCGTCGTCGAGGCAGAAGATGTCCTCGGTGAGCAGGTCGCCGTGGCCGTCGCGGACCAGCCCCGCGCGCTCGCGCACCCGGAGCATCCCCTCACGGCCCCCGAGGTACTCCCGGGCCAGGGCATGCGCCTCGTCGAGGGCAGCGGCGGGAAGGAGGCCGTCCTCGAAGACCCGCGTCTGCGCACGCCCCTCGTCCCAGAGCTGGGTCATCGTGCCGACGAGGTCGTACCCCTCGATCCCGGGCAGCGCGGCGTGGAAGGCGGCGACCTGCCGCGCGGCGTCGAGCGCGCACCGCCGGGCCCGGTCCGCCTGCCCCGGGTCCTGCACCATCGCGCCGAGCCGGCGCGAGTCCGGCATCCGGCGCATGACGACGACCGGCTCCCCGGCGTCACCGGTGTCCCCCTCGAGCGGGCGGAGCTCGTCGACACCGAGGTAGACGTCGGGCGCGATCCGCCGGTTGAGCTCGACCTCGTGGAGGCAGTCGGCGACGCGGGCCTCGCGGGTTGACAGGTCGAGGAACGGCAGGGCGACCGGCTTCTTCACCTTGTACGCCCGGTCACCGAGGAGGAGGACGACGCTCGTGTGGGTCTCGCGGACGGCGACGTACGGCTCACCGGGGGGCGCCGCCGGAGCAGCGGGTTTCCGCCGGTCCGGGCGTGACGAGCCAGGTGTCCGGCCCATGCGCCAAGGCTACTGCGGCAGCTCGAGCACGCAGGCGCCGGGCCGGTCGAAGGCCCGCAGCTCGACCTCCACGTCCACCCCGCCCGAGGTGAGGACGCCCTCGACGAGGCCGCGGTGGACCTGGCAGACGACCTCGGGATGCCGGCGCGCCGCGTCGAGGAGGGGGCAGGTCCGCAGGAGGACGGTCCGAGGCGCCTCCGCCTCGGGGGCGGGCGAGAACCCCAGCCGCTCGAGCAACCCGACGACGCGGGTCCCCGGCGGCACGTCGGTCGCACCACCACGGGCCGCGATCGCCGACCCCCAGGCCCGGCCGACGGTCAGGGCGTCGGCGCCCGGGTCGCCCCCGTGCGCGGCGAGCCGGTCGGCGAAGGCCCCCGCGAGCGCGACGTACTCCTCGACCATCTCCGCGCCGGACCCGAGCGCCGCCTCCCCGGCGGCGGTGACCCGGTAGTGGGTCGCCGGCCTCCCCGGCCCGCCCGGGGGACGGGCCGAGGGGTCCTCCGACGTGACGAGCCCGTCGGCCACCAGCGCCCCCAGGTGGTGCCGCACCGTGTTCGGGTGTCCCCCGAGGTGAGCGGCGAGCCCGCCGACCGT
>DASSQJ010000224.1:0-11913 GCA_035702545.1 Phycicoccus sp. | reverse complement strand
CGCGGCCAGTTCCTCGCGGTGCTCTCCGCTGCGGCGACCATCGCCGCCCTCCCCGTCATCGTCGCCGGCTGGGTCGCCCAGAAGCAGCTCGTCCGCGGCCTGTCCATGGGAGCCATCAAGTGACCGGGACCGGGAACGGGGACGGGCACTGGCGCAGCCTCCAGGACACCGTCGTCGTCGTCACCGGCGCCGGCGGCGGGATCGGCGGCGCGACCGCGCGGCTCGTCCTCGAGTGCGGCGGCCGGGTCGTCGCCGGCGACGTGCGCGAGGAGTCCCTCGCCCTGCTCCGCGAGGAGTGGGGCGAGGACCGCCTCGCGCTCCACGTCGGGGACTCGCGCGCCGAGGCCACCGCGGACGCACTGGTGGCGACCGCGGTCGACGCCTTCGGGCGGGTCGACTCGGTCGTCGCCAACGCGGCCATCGGCTTCTACGGCGGCGTGCTCGACTACACCTCCGAGCAGGTCGAGCTCATGGTCGACCTCAACGTCAAGGGGACGATCTGGCTCGCCCGGGCTGCGGTGCGGCAGTTCCGTTCTCAAGGCGATGGTGGCGACGTCGTCATCATCGGCTCGGTGGCCGGCCTGCTCATCGGCGGCGGCAAGGAGGCGGTGTACGCGGCGACCAAGGGCGCCCAGATCAACCTCGGGACGGCGCTCGACCGCGAGCTGCGGTCCGAGGGCATCCGCACGACGGTCATCGCGCCGGCCGGGGTCAACACCCCGTTCGCGGCGGCCGACGGCCGGTTCGGCGACAAGGACCCGTCGGAGGGAGACTTCATGGAGCCGACCGACATCGCCGAGGCGGTCGTCTACACCCTGCGACAGCCGCGGCGGATGCGCACCGAGCTGTGGACCATGTGGTCCCTCTCCGAGACCCACTGACCCCCGGCGGCGTCACGCGCCCCGGGCCCTGTCCCCTCGTCCCCGTCGGGGAGAACGGGTCGTGAGAAGGGCGGGAGGCCCCCCTGGATGACGCGCATCCGGGGGGACCTCCACCCCGCGGAGGCGGAGGGATTTGAACCCTCGATGGGCGGTTAGCCCAAACCGCATTAGCAGTGCGGCGCCATAGACCGGACTAGGCGACGCCTCCAACGTCGCACAGGGTAACCGTCGCCGCGCCCGGCGGGCAAAGCGGGCTCCACCCCGTCCCGAGGACGCAGGGGCACCTCGCCGCGTCAGGGCCGCATCGACTCCTGAGCCGGCGGGGATGCTCTTGAGCCCACGGGTCGTCGGGGGTCGGCTCGGGTTCGGACGAACCCGGGGTGGAGGCGCCGTGCGGGTGCGATGCTGTGCCGCCGGGTCCGCCTCCGGGGCGGGCCGCCGACCAAGCCCACCGCGACCGGAGGACCCCCGTGTCGACCCCACCGACCCCACCGAATCCGCCGCCGCCACCGCTCGTCCCCCCCACGGGCGGCGGCCCCGCCGCGTCCCCGACCCCCATGTCCTGGGAGGCGCAGTACGCAGCCGTGACCACGCCACCCGTGGGACCGGCCACGGACCCCGCCCGGAAGGCCGGCACCGCCCTCGGGTGGGCGATCGGCGCGGCGGTCGCCTCCGGGCTCGCCCTCGTCGTCGCCATCGGTGCCTTCGTCGTGGCCATCGGCTCGGGGTCGGGGATGGGGGGCGGGGGCCTGCTCGAGCCGCTCCGCGGCCAGGTCGTCGGGCTGCCCGACGGCGCCGCGCTGGGCGGTGACCGGCTCGAGCACGTCCTCGTCGACCTCGAGCGCGAGTGGGGGGCCGAGGACGTGCAGATCACGTGCCCCGACACGGCGTCGGTCCGGGTGTCCACCGTCGTCGTGTGCCGGGGCGACATCGACGGCTACGAGTGGACCGGGGCGGTCCTCTTCGAGGACTCCGTCGGGAGCTTCGTCGTCGCCGAGTTCTGAGCGGGGACGGTCGGATCCGGGAACACCCACCACAGCATCGCGAGGAACTTGACCGCCGTCGCGAGGGCCGTGGTCACGGCGATCACCGCCGTCTCGGCCCACGTGGGGGCGGCAGGCGACAGCGCGTCGAGCAGCCAGAGGCCGCCCGAGGTCATCGCGAGGGTGAGACCGAGGACGAGCAGGCCCTGCACCTGGTGCCGGGCCGCCCCCTCCCGCCCGCGGACGCCGAAGGTCCACCGCCGGTTGGCCCACGTGTTCGTCATGGCGGCGACGACGAGGGCCGCCCCGTTCGCAGGCTGCGGGGCGTCCAGGAGGTACCGGAGCACGACGAACCCGCCGAGGTGGACCACGGTGGTCGTCGCGCCGACCACCCCGAACACGAGGAGCCGGCCGGTCGCGCCCGCACGAGATGCCGCGGACCGGCTCACGTCGCCGGCCCGGTTCGTCGGGTGAGGTCGTAGAACGTCTGCCCACCGACGCTGACGGCCGTGAAGTTCTCCGACACCCACGTGTTGATCTCGTCGGCCACCCGCGAGCCGCCCTGCTGGCCGCGGAACCCACCACCGGCGAGGAAGTAGTGGATGCGCCCGTCGGCCACGTACTGCTGGAACTGCTCGAGGGTCGGGTAGGGGTCGGAGCCGTTGAAGCCGCCGATGGCCAAGACGGGGAGCTCGGTGGCGAGCTGGAGGCCGGCCGCGTTGTTCGACCCGACGACGGCGGCGACCCACGTGTACCGGTCGGCGTCGGTCCGGAGCGCCCGGACGACGGCGCTGCCCGGCGTGGCGGCCTCGAGCAGCCCGCCCGTGGGCTGTCCGCCGGCGCCGCCGCCGGGCTGGCCCCCGATGCCCCCGGCCGGTCCACCCACCGGGCCGCCCGCCCCGCCGAACCCGCGACCACCGCCAAGGCCCCCGCCGCCCGGGCCCCCGCCGCCCGGGCCCCCGCCACTCGACGGCCCGGCCGTGACGATGGAGCCGGAGTGCCCCGTCGACAGGGTCGCCGCGGTGTAGGCGGCGGGACCGGCCAGCCCGGCGAGCACGGCCACGACGGCGACCGCCGGGACGACCGACCGGTGCACCCGCCCGAGGACGAGGAAGAGGATCGCCGCGGCGAGGCCGAGGGCCAGGACGCCGACCCGGAGCCATCCGCCGAAGGCCGTCGTCCGGGACAGCAGGACGAACGCCCAGACGGAGGTCAGCGCCGTCGTCGCGGCGAGGACCGCGGCCCCGAGAAGGCTGTCCCGACGCTCCCAGGCCTCACCGGCGCCCATGCCGACCAGCGCCGCGACGGGAGGGGCCAGGGCGACGGTGTAGTACTCGTGGAAGATGCCCTGCATCAGGCTGAAGACGAGCACGGTGACGACGAGCCAGAGTCCCATGGCGACGTAGGCGGCGCGCCGGGCATCCGTGCGGGGGGCCCGCCCCCGGAACCACAGCCCGGCGACGAGGAGGAGCAGGGCCGCCGGCAGCAGCCACGCGACCTGGCCGCCGTTGGCGGAGTCGAACATCCGGAGGATTCCCGTTCCCCCGGAGAACGGGCCGCCGCCGCCCCCGACCCGCCCCGCCTCGGAGCCGTCGATCCGGCCGAGGCCGTTGTAGCCGAAGGTCAGCTCGAGGAACGAGTTCGTCTGGCTGCCACCGATGTAGGGCCGCCACGACGTCGGCACCAGCTCGACGACGGCGACCCACCACCCGGCGGAGACGAGGAACGCGCCCGTGGCTGCCAGCCCTCCGAGGAGCCGCCGGCGCACGGGGGCATCCGCGAACAGCAGCCACACGACGGCGATCGCCGGCACGACGAGCATCACCTGCAGGGACTTCGTGAGGAACCCGGCCCCGACGAACACCCCGGCGAGGCTGATCCATCGGACGGAGCCGGCCTCGAGGGCACGCAGCGTCGCCCAGACGCCCAGCGCCAGGAGGAGGGTGAGGAGGGCATCGGGGTTGTTGAACCGGAACATGAGGACGGCGACCGGGGTCAGCGCCAGGGCAGCGCCGGCGAGGAGCGCCGCCCCGTGCCCGAACCGGCGGCGCACCGTCGCGTGGACCACGGCCACCGTCCCGAGGCCCATGAGCACCTGGGGAAGGAGCATCGCGAACGAGCTGAGTCCGAGCAGCCGGACCGAGAGGGCCATCACCCACAGCGACGCCGGTGGCTTGTCGACTGTGATCGCGCTGCTCGCGTCGAAGCTCCCGAAGAAGAACGCCTTCCACGACACGCTGCCCGCCTGCACCGCAGCGGAGTAGAAGCTGTTCGCCCAGCCGCTCGCGGTGAGGTTGTAGAGGTATGCGGCGGCCGTCACGACGAGCAGGGCGATAAGGGCCGGCCGCCCCCAGGCGGGGTCCGCCTCGGGGCCGCGGAGCAGCCTGCGGACCCGTGAGCTCCCGGTGCCGCGCGAGGACGGCTGCGCCGGGGGTTCGCCCGGCCGGTCCGGGTGGTCCGTCGTCGTCGCTGAGGGAGTGAGGGTGGTCGTCTCCATGTGTCCACGCTGGCGGGTCGCGCTGTGGTGCGTCTGTGGTCGCCCTGTCGTGGAGACCTGAGCGTCGCCTGAGAGGATGGCGCCGTGGACCTGGAGATCCGGCGGGCACGGGCCGACGAGCTCGACGCCGTCGGCGCCCTCACGGTCGCCGCGTACGCCGCCGACGGGCGGATCACGGCCGACCACCCCTACGCGACGCACCTCGCCGATGCCGTGGCCCGCTACCGGGACGCGGTGCTCCTGGTCGCCGCCGGTGCGGATGGTGAGCTCCTCGGGACGGCGACCATCGTCCCGGCGGGCAGCTCGCTCGTCGAGATGTGCCGGACGGGCGAGATGGAGCTGCGGATGCTCGCGGTCTCCCCGGACGCCCGCGGGGGAGGCATCGGCGAACGACTGGCCTCGGCGTGCGTGGAGGTGGCGCGGGAGCATGGGTGCGAGCGGGTCATCCTCTCGAGCGGCACCTGGATGACCGCCGCGCACCGGCTCTACGAGCGGCTCGGGTTCGTCCGGGTGCCCGAGCGGGACTGGAGCCCTCGGAAGGACGTCCACCTCCTCGCCTACGAGCTGCCGCTGACCCGCACCTGACCCGACTCATTGCCAGTTCGGCCGGTCGACGCACCCCTCCGGCGGCGTGTCGACCGGCCGAACGGGCAATGAGTCGAGGAAGGCCGGGGAGGGGGTGCCGCAAGGAAGGGGGCACGGGTGGCCCGGTCAGGTGGCGGGAAGCAGGACCGAGAAGGTCGTGTCGCCGGGCCGGCTGGAGACCTCGACCCGGCCGCCGTGGGCCTGCCCGACCGCGGCCACGATCGAGAGCCCCAGCCCGGTGGACCCCTTCTCCCGGCTGCGCGACTCCTCACCGCGCGTGAACCGCTCGAACACCTTCGACTGGAGGCCGTCGGGGATGCCGGGGCCATTGTCCGAGACCGAGATCCGGACGAGGTGGCCCTCGGGCCGGAGCCGGGTGACGACGCGTGTCCCCGCCGGGGTGTGGGTCCGGGCGTTCGCGAGGAGGTTGGCGAGGATCTGGTGCAGCCGGGCCCGGTCACCGGGGACCTCGACCGGGTCCTCCGGCAGGTCGAGCTCCCACGCGTGGTCCGGCGAGGCGGCGTGCGCGTCGCTCACCGCGTTCATCGCGAGGAGTGAGAGGTCGACCGGCTCGCGCTCGAGCGGTCGCCCGGAGTCGAGCCGCGCGAGGAGCAGGAGGTCCTCGACGAGCTCCTGCATCCGCAGCGCCTCGGACTCCACCCGGCCGATGGCGTGGGTCACCGTCGGCGGCACCGGCTCCTTCTCGCGCTGGGTCAGCTCGGCGTAGCCGCGGATGGACGCGAGCGGGGTGCGCAGCTCGTGCGACGCGTCCGCGACGAACTGGCGCACCCGCATCTCGCTCTCCTGGCGTGCGGTGAGGGCGGACTCGACGTTGTCGAGCATCGTGTTGAGGGCGAGCCCGACCTGCCCGACCTCGGTCCGTTCGTCGGCGTCGGCGTCGGGGACCCGGACGGCCAGTGCCACGTCCCCGGAGTCAAGCTTGAGCCGCGAGACCTTCCGCGCGGTCGCGGCCACCCGGTCGAGGGGGGCGAGGTTGCGCCGGATGAGGATCGCGCCGCCCACGCCGACGAGGACGAGCCCCACGACGGTGCCGCCGACGACGAGGGCGCCCAGCTTGGCGAGCAGGTCGTCGGCCTGCTGCGTCGAGACCCCGACGATGAACCGCGCCCCACCGGGCAGGACCCGCTCGGTGAGCAGGTAGCTGCCCGCCTCGCCGCCGAGGTCGACGCGGACCGGCTGGGTCGAGGTCACCGCTGCACTGACGGCCGCGATCTGCGCGGAGTCGAGGCTGGCGTCCACGCCGCCCTCGGTGACGATGTTGTTGAGCGGGTAGCCGCTCGGGTCGGTGAGCACCGTGCCGGACGGGGTGAGGCCGAGGACGAGGTTGTTGTCGCCCGGTCCGCCTCGAGTGCCCGGAGGGACGCGACCGTCGCCGTCGGCGTCGTAGACCTCTCGCCGGTCACCGATCCGGCCGACGGCCACCTGGAGGTTGTCCGCCTGCTGCGCCAGCAGGTACCGGCGGGTCTCGAGGAGGGTCAGCACGCTCGTCGCCAGCATGACGACCGTGAAGAGGGCGAGGACCGAGGCGAGCAGCTTGGTCCGAAGGGTCCAGCGGGACGGAGGGGTCATCCGCGGGCCGCTCACTCCGCGGGCTTGAGGACGTACCCGACGCCACGCATCGTGTGGATCATGGGGGTCCGGCCCGCGTCGATCTTCTTGCGCAGGTAGGAGATGTAGAGCTCGACGACGTTGGCCTGGCCACCGAAGTCGTAGTTCCAGACCCGGTCGAGGATCTGCGCCTTGGACAGGACCCGCTTGGGGTTGCGCATGAGGTAGCGCAGGAGCTCGAACTCCGTGGCGGTCAGCTGCACCTCGACGCCGCCACGCGTCACCTCGTGGCTGTCCTCGTCCAGCGTGAGGTCTCCGACGACGAGGAGCGAGCCGCCGTCGGCCGCGGTGATGGCGGTGCGCCGCATCAGGGCCCGTAGCCGGGCGACGACCTCCTCGAGGCTGAACGGCTTCGTCACGTAGTCGTCCCCTCCCGCGGTGAGGCCGGCGACGCGGTCCTCGACGGCGTCCTTCGCGGTGAGGAACAGGACGGGCACGTTCGGGTCGTCACCGCGCATCCGGCGCATGACCTCGAGCCCGTCGAAGTCGGGGAGCATCATGTCGAGGACGACGGCGTCAGGGGCGAAGTCCTTGGCGGTCCGGACCGCGGCGGTCCCGCTGCCCGCCGTGCGCACCTCCCACCCCTCGTAGCGCAACGCCATCGAGAGGAGCTCGGTGAGGTTCGGCTCGTCGTCGACGACGAGCACGCGGACGGCGCTGCCGTCGGGGCGCTGGAGCGTCGAGGTGGCGGTCTGCTGGCGGCTCGTCATGGACCCAGTGTGTGTGGCCGCGCTGGGCCGGGTCCATGAGTTCCCTGTGGGGATCCTGTGCGTCGTTCGTCACGGTTGCCAGCCCGGTGCTCGGCGGAGCACAGCGTCCCCACAGCGGCCGCCGGCAGCATCGCGGCGACACCCGCGACACCTGCGAGCCCTTGGAGCCGAGATGACCGACCCGCTCGACGACGAGACGCGCCCGCTGCCCGCTGACCGCACCGGGCCCCGGCCCCCCACCACCGGCGAGTCGCCGACCCCGGCCGGCGACCTCCCCGCCTGGACGCGGAGCGAGGATGCCGCGGGCCACCATCCCGGGCCGGTCCCCGTGCCCGTCGGGCCGGCTCCGGTGCCGCTCCCGGAGGCGGCGGAGCCACCCGGCTCGACCCCCGACCCGGCGGCGCGGACCCGCTGGTCCGGGCGCCGGACGGCCGTCGTCGCCGCGGCGGCGCTGGCGCTCGGCGTGCTCGGGGCGCTCGGCGCCACCGCGGCGGTGGCCCAGTCCGACGGCCGGGGCGCCGACATCGGCGGCCCTGGGGGCCGCCCCGGGCAGTTCCCCGGCGGTGGGCAGGGTCAGTTCCCCGGTGGCGGGCAGGGCCGGTTCCCCGGTGACGGGCAGGGTCAGCTCCCCGGCGGACCCCCTCCCGGCGGGTTCGACCGCGACGGGGACGGTGACCACCACGGCTTCGGCGACGGCGACGGTGGCCGCGTCCGCGACGGCGGCCGGGAGGGCACGAACCCCGGGACCCCGGGCGCGCCCGGCGCGCCCGGCGGCAGTGGCGGCTCCATCGACCCGGGGGACGCCAACGGCACCACCACGCTCACCACCTGACCGGTACTCCGCCAGGACCGCCCGCCCGGGACCGCTCGGCCCGGGAGGCGGCGAGCCCCGCCGGGGGCAGTGCCGGCGGGGCCCGTCGGGTCGGAGGTGCGGTGCGGGTCAGCCCCGCTCGAGGTTCGCCTTCAGGGTGGCGAGCTCGTCGGCGAGCTGGCTGGGCAGGGTGTCGCCGAACGTCGCGAACCACTCCTCGATGAGGGGCAGCTCGGCGCGCCACTCGTCGACGTCGACGTGGAGCGCCCTCGCGACCTGCTCGTCGGTCATCTCGAGCCCGGTCGTGTCGAGGGCGCCCGGCGCGGGCACGAGGCCGACCGGGGTCTCGACGGCGTCCGCCGTCCCCTCGAGCCGCTCGACGATCCACTTGAGGACGCGGGCGTTGTCGCCGAAGCCGGGCCAGAGGAACGAGCCGTCCTCGTCGCGGCGGAACCAGTTGACCTGGAAGATCCGCGGCAGCTTCGACTCGTCCGCCTGCTTGCCGATCTCGAGCCAGTGGCCGACGTAGTCCCCGGCGTTGTAGCCGATGAACGGCAGCATCGCCATCGGGTCGCGGCGGACGACGCCGACGGCGCCGGTGGCCGCTGCGGTGGTCTCCGACGACAGCGTGGCGCCCACGAAGACGCCGTGGGTCCAGTCACGCGACTCGTAGACGAGGGGCACGGTGCTGCCGCGGCGGCCGCCGAAGAGGATCGCGTCGATCGGCACGCCGTTGGGCTCGTCGTACTCGGGCGCCATCATCGGGCACTGCTTGGCCGGAGTGCAGAAGCGGCTGTTCGGGTGGCTGGAGGGAGTGTCGGACTCGGGGGTCCAGTCGTTGCCCTTCCAGTCGATGAGGTGGCCCGGCTTGGCCTTCGTCATGCCCTCCCACCACACGTCGCCCTCGTCGGTCAGGGCGACGTTGGTGAAGATGGAGTTGCCCTTGTCCACCGTGATCATCGCGTTGGGGTTGGAGTGCAGGCCGGTGCCCGGGGCCACGCCGAACAGGCCGAACTCGGGGTTGACGGCGTAGAGCCGGCCATCGGCGCCGAAGCGCATCCAGGCGATGTCGTCGCCGACCATCTCGGCTTCCCAGCCGTCCAGGACGGGATCGATCATCGCCAGGTTGGTCTTGCCGCAGGCGCTGGGGAAGGCGCCGGCGATGTAGTGCACCGAGCCCTTCGGGGAGATGAGCTTGAGGATGAGCATGTGCTCGGCCATCCAGCCCTCGTCCCGGGCCATCGCCGAGGCGATGCGCAGCGCGTAGCACTTCTTGCCGAGCAGGGCGTTGCCCCCGTAGCCGGAGCCGTAGCTCCAGATCTCGCGGGTCTCGGGGAAGTGGGAGATGTACTTGGTGTCCGAGCACGGCCACGGCACGTCGCTCGTGCCCTCGGGGAGGGGGAAGCCGACCGAGTGCAGCGCCTTGACGAACGGGGCGTCCTGCTCCTCCATGGCCCGAAGGACCGCCGTGCCGACCCGGGCCATGATGTGCATCGAGACGACGACGTAGGCGCTGTCGGTGACCTCCACCCCGTACATCGGGACGTCGGCCTCGAGGTGGCCCATGACGAACGGGATGACGTACATCGTCCGGCCGACCATCGAGCCCCGGTAGAGGTCCGTCATGGTCGCCTTCATCTGCGTCGGGTCCATCCAGTTGTTGGTGAACCCGGCGTCCTCCTCGCGGAGGGAGCAGATGTACGTGCGGTCCTCGACGCGTGCGACGTCGGTCGGGTCGGAGGCGCAGTGGAAGGAGTTCGGCTTCTTCTCGGGGTTCAGCCGGGTGAAGGTGCCGCCCTCGACGAGCTGGGTCGTCAGCCGGTCCCACTCCTCGGGGGAGCCGTCACACCACACCACCTCGTCGGGCTGGGTGAGGGCCGCTACCTCGTCGACCCAGGACTGCAGGCCCGCGTGGGACGTGCCCGTGGCGGTCTCGATGGTGGTCATGGGGTGGTTCCTTCCGCCGCTGCCGGTTGTCCAGGCACCCGGGCGACGGGGCTTCGCGTCTGCCGCGGGTGTCGACTCGACCTGTACCCCGCCGCTGGGAGCCTCGTCAACCACGGTACGGGCGGCTACCCACGGGTAATGACGGCCGGAGGGCGCACGGCTTATGAGGCTCCTCACACGTTCACCGGGCGCTGAAAGGACTTGCAGAATCGATGAAAGTTGCGGGCGCGGAGGCGGGCCGTCGGGTCCGGCGGCGATTTCTCCCCGTGGCCCGGCCTCCGGTAGTCTGCACAGTCGTTGCGCCCCCGTGCGCGACGGGCGCCCGTAGCTCAACGGATAGAGCATCTGACTACGGATCAGAAGGTTAGGGGTTCGAATCCCTTCGGGCGCGCACTGTGTTGAGACAGTAGGACGGGCCCCGACCAGCGGA
Organism: Phycicoccus sp.; assembly: GCA_035702545.1. Lineage (GTDB taxonomy): Bacteria > Actinomycetota > Actinomycetes > Actinomycetales > Dermatophilaceae > DASSQJ01. The sequence continues at coordinate 1,440 of DASSQJ010000224.1, read as the reverse complement.
GACGCGGTCGGGGCCTCGTGCTGTCCGGCCGATGGCGGCGCGCCGCCGGGCGACGCCCGGCGGCCTAGAGACCGGCGGGGTCCGTGTTCGCCCCGCAGAGCACGACGACGACGCGCTCGCCGTCAGCGGGCCGGTAGGCGCCGCTGGTGAGCGCGGCGAACGCGGTTGCCGCTCCGTGTTCGACGGCGATGCGGTACTCGCTCCACAGCCGGCGCCTCGCCCGGACGATGTCGTCGTCGTCGACGAGGACGGACCGGACGCCCGTCCGCGTGGCCACGGCGTAGGCGATGTCACCGAGGCGTCGCGCACCGAGCGAGTCAGCCGCGACGCCGGAGACCTCGACATCGGTCGGCGCTCCCCCGGCGAGGGCCGCGTTCAGCGTCGGGATGGTTCGGGGCTCGGCGCCGACCACGGTGGCGATTCCCTCGGTCGCCGCCGCCACACCCGCCATGAGTCCTCCGCCACCCACCGCCACGACCACGGTGTCGACCCGGCCGGCCAGGTCCTCGGCGATCTCCAGGCCGAGGGTGCCGGCCCCCGCTGCGACGTCCCGTTGGTCGTAGGCGTGGCAGTAGACCGCCCCGGTGGAACCGGCGTGCTCGATCGCCGCCTCGAGGGCCTCCGCGTACTCCGCGCCGTGCCGGATGACGTCGGCCCCGTACGTGCGCAGCCTGTCGACCTTGACGGTCGGCGCGCCCCGCGGGACGAACACCGTCGCCGGGACGCCCAGGGCACGAGCTGCGAACGCGTTCGCCAGGCCGGCGTTGCCGCCCGACGCGACGACGATCCCCACCGCCGGGTCCAGGCTGCCGTCCTCAGCCGCTCCGAGGAGGCGGTTGAAGGCGCCACGGGCCTTGAAGGTGCCGGTGTGCTGGAGGTACTCGAGCTTGAACCATCCGCTGGCCGCGGACGTCGCGTCCACGGCGACCATCGGGGTGCGGCGGACGCGGTCGGCGATCCTGCGCCGGGCGGCCTCGACGTCGGTGCGGGTGATCACGGCGTGGCGCCTCCCGGTGGTGCGGCTGGGTACCCGAGGAAGTTACCCGTGCCACGATCCTCCACCGGGACGCGAGGCCCGCTCGTCGCCGCGCAGCTGGTCGACGGTGCGGCTAGGTGAGCCGTGTACGCGGGCCCGAGGGCGGCGCGCTCGGGTACGTCACCCGCCCGTCGTCGACCGTCGGGGTCGCGCCCCACTGCCCGAGGACGTGCGTGCGGGTGGGGCCACCGGCCACCAGGTGCCGCACGGTCCACCCGCGTGCGGTGAGGGTGTTGGCGATGAGCAGGCGGTGGCAGCGCCAGGGCATCGGCTCGCCGCACATGACGGCCACCCGGCGGCGGGAGGCGAGCTCGGTGAGCTCGGCGAGACCTCGCTCGAACTCCCCGGTGAGCGTGTAGTCGGCGTAGTTCCTGAAGCTGTCGTTCTGCCAGCCCGCGTTGACG
>DASSQJ010000223.1:0-3665 GCA_035702545.1 Phycicoccus sp. | reverse complement strand
GGGCGACGAGCCAGGTGACGACCGCGGCGACCGCGAGGATGAGCACCCCGACGACCACGGTGCGCCGCAACCGTATCCGGCGCTCGGCCCTGGCCTGCTCCTGGCGGGCGCGGCGCAAGGCGGCCCGGGACGCGGTATCCGGTCCGGCGTCGGCGGGGCGCGACGGGGGTCCCGACGAGCGGTCGCGTCGGGCGGGGGCCGGGTCCGTCGAGGCCCGACGGTTGCGCTGGAGCTCGCTGCGGCTGCGCAGCGGCTCGTCCGAGAGCGGCCGGACGGGCAGCTCGGACGTCGGCTCCGCCGCCGCGTCCGGTCCCGGCCGGGACGAGCCGGCGGCGGGCGCCACCGCCCCCGCGGGACGGACGAGCGGGGTCTTGCGTCCCCGGCGGTTTCCCTCCTGGCGTACCACGGCCCGGGTCTTGGGCTCGACGTAGAGGCGGCGGAACTCGGACACCCACTCCGGCACGTCGAATCCGTCGCGGCCGGCGTCGCCCTCGTCGGGCGTGCGGGCAGAGGACGCGTCGGCGTGCGCCGGGCCGGGGGGGCCCTCGGGGCTCTCGTCGTCACGCACGGGGGTGGGCCTGGGCGTAGGACCGCTTGAGTCGGTCGACGGAGACGTGGGTGTAGACCTGCGTCGTCGCGAGCGAGGCGTGGCCGAGCAGCTCCTGGACCATCCGGAGGTCCGCTCCGCCCTCGAGGAGGTGGGTCGCGGCGCTGTGCCGCAGTCCGTGCGGGCCGAGGTCGGGGGCGTCCGGGACGTGCTCGAGCAGTCGGTGCACGACGTCGCGGACCTGGCGCTGGTCGGCCCGCCGGCCACGACGCCCGAGGAGAAGCGCTGCACCACTCCCGGGCGCCACGAGCCGCGGGCGTCCGCTGCGCAGGTACTCGCGGACCGCCTCCGACGCGGGGGCCCCGAAGGGGACGCGACGCTCCTTGTCGCCCTTGCCGACCACGCGGAGCACGCGGGTGTCGAGGTCGACGTCGTCGATGTCGAGCCCGACGAGCTCCCCCACCCGGATCCCGGTCGCGTAGAGCAGCTCGAGTGCGGCCCGGTCACGCAGGTGCACGGGGTCGGCGTCGTCGGCCGCGAGCGCCGCGACGTCGAGCAGGGCCGTCGCGGACCGCCGGCCCAGCACGGGAGGCAGGGTGCGGTGACGGCGCGGCGCGCTGAGCCGCAGCGAGGGGTCGACCTCGACCCGCCCCGTGCGCTCGCACCAGCGGAAGAACGTCCGGAGCGAGGCGGAGGTCCGAGCCACCGTCGCGCGGGCCGCTCCGGCACGCGCCACCCGGCCCAGCCAGCCGCGCAGGTCGGCCAGGGTGACCTCGCGCAGGGCCGCGTCGTCGGCGGCGCCGACGTCCTCGAGGAACGCGCCGACATCGCGCACGTAGGCGCGCACGGTGTTCTCCGATCGGCCCCGCTCCGAGCGCAGATGGCGCTCGAAAGCGGTGAGCGCGTCGGGACGGGCGACGGTCACGCGCTCACGGTGTCACCCCGGCGCCCCAAGCGCAACGGAAACCGCCGTACGCCACGGGGTTCACACGAGATGTGGACGCGGTGGGCCCGGATTCAGCCCGTGTCCCGTCGTTCGCGCGGCCGTCGGGGTCGTCGGGGCTTGCGCCAGCGCCCGGCCTCGCGGAGGACCAGACCCGCGGACTCGAGCCTGGCGAGGGCCACCGCCAGCTCCCCGCCGTCGACCCCGGCGGCGACGGCCAGCCGCTCGGTGGTCGACGGCCGCTGGACCGGCACGGCCGACCACACCCGGTACGTCACGGGGTCGAGCTCGGCCTCGGCGACATCAGGTGGCATCCCGCCCCCGACGGCCACCAGGCCCTCGCCGATGGGAGCCGCCAGCTCGACGACCTCCGCGGCGTCCGTGACGAGGACCGCGCCCGTGTCGCGGACCAGCCGGTGGCACCCGGCGGAGGTCGCGCTCGTCACGGGGCCGGGGACCGCTCCGACCGGCAGGTGGTGGTCGCGCGCCTCACGGGCCGTCGACAGGGCTCCCGACCGGACCCCTGCCTCGACGACGACGGTGGCCCGCGCGAGGAGGGCGATGAGCCGGTTCCGGGCGAGGAAGCGGTGCCGGTAGGGGGCGGATCCCACCGGGACCTCACTGACGAGCGACCCGCGCCGGCCCACCTCGCGGAGGAGCGCCTCGTGCGCCCTGGGGTAGGCGACGTCGACGCCGCAGGCGAGGACCGCGACGGTCGGCCCGTCGGCGGCGAGGGCGCCCCGGTGCGCGGCGGCGTCGATGCCGAACGCCCCGCCGCTGACGACCGCCCAGCCGCGGTCGGCGAGCCCCTCCCCGAGCTCGGCGGCGACCCTCAGGCCGTAGTCGCTCGCCGCCCGTGAGCCGACGACCGCGACCGCGCGCTCCGCGAGGGCGGCCAGGTCGGTCTCGCCGAGCACGTAGAGGCAGTAGGGCGGGGACTCGTGCCGGTCGAGCGCCTCGGGCCACTCGGGGTCGCCGGGAACGAGCACCCGCACCCCCCGGTACCTGACCGCGTACGCGAGACCGTCGAGGTCGAGCATCCCGAGCCGGACCGCCAGCTCCGGAGTCGAGTCGTAGCGGCCCTCGCGGAGGTGGGCGAGGGACGCGACGGCCCCTTGGGCGGCGAGGTGGCGGACCAGCGGCCCGCTCCTCGGTTCGACGAGGAAGGACCACGCGACCCGGGCCCACCGCTCGTCACGTTCCAGCCCGCTCGGTGTCCTGGTCCCGGTCACGCGGCCACCGCCTCGCCACGGCGCAGCACGAGCCCCGTGGCGACGTCGTCCCGGCCCGGCACGTCCCGGCCGGCGAGGTCGGCGGCGGACCACGCGACGCGCAGCACCCGGTCGTAGCCGCGCAGCGTGAGCCGACCGGCATCGAGGGCACGGTCGATGTCGCTCGTCGTGGACCGGGGCAACCGGTAGGGGGCACGACGCAGGACGTGGCCCGGGACGAGCCCGTTGAGCACCCATCCCCCTACCGACCAGCGCTCGAGCTGCACCTCACGCGCCCTCGCCACCCGTGCCGCGACGACCGCGCTCGCCTCACCGACCTCGTCGCCGAAGGCGGCGCGGCGCACCGGTGGCACGTGGACCTGGAGGTCGACCCGGTCGAGGAGCGGACCGGAGAGCCGCCCTGAGTACGAGCGGATCTCCATCGGCGTGCACGAGCAGTCCAGCGCCTTGCCGTAGGCGCGTCCGCACGGGCAGGGGTTCGCCGCGAGGACCAGCAGGAACCGGGCCGGGTAGCGGACCGCCTGGCGGGCCCGGGCGATGACCACCTCGCCGGACTCGAGCGGCTGGCGCAGGGACTGCAGGACCGACGCCTTGAACTCGGGCGCCTCGTCGAGGAAGAGGACGCCGTGGTGGGCCCGCGAGATCGCTCCGGGCACGACGGCGCCCGAGCCACCCCCGGCGAGCGCCGCCACCGACGTGCTGTGGTGGGGCGCGACGAAGGGCGGGGTCCGGTCGAGCGCGACGACGTCCCCGACATGTCCGGCGAGGGAGCGGATGGCGTGGGTCTCGAGGGCCTCCTCACGGGTCAGCGGCGGCAGCACGGTGACGAGCCGCTCGGCGAGCATCGTCTTCCCGACTCCCGGTGGGCCCGTCATCAGGAGGTGGTGGCCGCCGGTGGCCGCGAGCTCGAGGGCCCGGCGTGCCTCGGGCTGACCGGCGAGGT
>DASSQJ010000222.1:0-9810 GCA_035702545.1 Phycicoccus sp. | reverse complement strand
CGACGTCCGCCTTCGCGTCGCTCGACACGACGGCGACCACCCGGGCCCCGAGCGCGGACGCGAGCTGGATGGCAGCCGTCCCGATCCCGCCGGCGGCCCCGTGCACGAGCACCGTCTCGCCCGCGGCCAGCCGCCCGCGCTCGGTGAGGGCGAAGTGGCAGGTGAGGTAGTTCATCGGCAGGCCGGCACCCTGCTCGTAGGTCGTCGGGTCGGGGAGCGGCAGCACCATCGCCGGGTCGACCGCGACGACCTCCGCGAACCCACCCAGGACGGTGAACGCCGCGACCCGGTCCCCCTCCGCGACCCCGCTCCCCGGCGGCGCGGACCGCACCCGGCCGGCCACCTCCGAGCCCGGGACGAACGGCAGGTCCGGACGCAGCTGGTACTGCCCGCGGGTCAGCAGGACGTCGGGGAAGCACACCCCGGCCGCGGCCACCTCGATGACGACGTCGCCCTCCGGTTCCGGCAGGTCGGCGACCTCCACCGCGGTCGGTCCGTCGAGCCGGGTCACCTGGGCAGCGCGCACCCGCCCATCCTAGGAACGCCCCGGGAATGACCGCGGGCCGGCGGTTGCTCGACTTCCCGTGCCCCGTCCGCGTCACCCCCTCCTGCCGACCCTCGCCCTGATCCTCGGCGGCGTCGCCATCGGCACGACGGAGTTCGTCACGATGGGCCTGCTGCCGCAGATCGCCGAGGGGGTCGGCGTCGACATCCCGACGGCGGGGCACACGATCTCCGCGTACGCCGCCGGCGTCGTCGTCGGTGCCCCGCTGCTCGCCGTCGTCGGCGCGCGCGCCGCGCGCAAGGCGCTGCTGGTCGCCCTCATCGGCGCCTTCACCGTCGGGAACGTCCTCAGCGCGCTCGCGCCCACGTACGAGACGCTCGTCGCCGCCCGGTTCGTCGCCGGCCTGCCGCACGGGGCGTTCTTCGGCGTCGCGGCCCTCGTCGCCGTCGACCTCGCCCCGCGCGGGCAGGCGGGCCGGGCCGTCGGCCGGGTGATGCTCGGCATCCCCGTCGCGAACGTCCTCGGCGTCCCCGGGGCCACCTGGCTGGGCCAACAGCTCGGGTGGCGCAGCGCCTACTGGCTCGTCGCGCTCATCGGCGCGGTGACCGTCGGCCTCATCGCCGCGACGGTGCCGCACCTGCCCGCTGACCGCACCCGCACCGTGCGCTCCGAGCTCGGGGCCCTGGGCAGCCTCCAGGTCTGGCTCACCCTGGCGGTCGGTGCCGTCGGGTTCGGGGGGATGTTCGCGATGTACTCCTACATCGCGCCCACGGTCACCGAGGTCACCGGGCTGCCCGTCTCGGCGGTGCCGGTCTTCCTCCTCGCCTTCGGCGTCGGCGGCTTCGTCGGCAACGTCGTCGCCGGCCGGATGGGGGACTGGTCGGTGCTCCGCTCGGTCGTCATCGGGATGGTCGGGCTCGGCGTCTCGCTCGGCCTCTTCGCCCTGCTCTCGCCGTACCCCGTGCCGGCCCTCGCCGTCCTCTTCCTCGCGGCCGTGCTCGCCTCGGTCCTCGTCATCAACCTCCAGCTGCGGCTCATGCAGGTCGCCGGCGCCGCCCAGACCCTCGCGGCGGCGAGCAACCACGCCGCCCTCAACCTCGCGAACGCCCTCGGCGCCTGGGCCGGCGGGGCGGTCATCGCCGCGGGATGGGGGTACCGGGCCCCGGCGCTCGTCGGGGTCGGCCTGGCCCTGGTCGGGCTCGTCGTCCTCGCGGTGTCCGTCGAGGTCCACCGGCGCACGACGGGGGTCCGTAGGCTGACGGCATGGCCAGCCCCGTCACCTGCCGGGTCGAAGGCGGGATCGCCCAGGTCCGCCTCAACCGTCCGGACAAGCTCAACGCCCTGACCCTCGACACGCTCGAGGGGCTGGTCCGCACGGCCCGGTCGCTCGCCGGCGACCGCCGCCTCCGCGGGGTGGTGCTCGGTGGCGAGGGCGAGTCGTTCTGCGCCGGGCTCGACTTCGCGACCGTCCTCGCCGACCCGCCCCGCGTGGCCCGGGCCTTCGTGCCCCGGCCCTGGCGGGGGACGAACCTGTTCCAGGAGGCGTGCTGGGCCTGGCGCCGCCTCCCCGTCCCGGTCGTCGCGGCCGTCCAGGGGCACTGCTACGGCGGCGGCCTGCAGGTCGCGCTCGCCGCCGACCTCCGGATGACGACCGCGGACGCCCAGTGGTCGGTGCTCGAGGCGCGCTGGGGCCTGGTCCCGGACATGAGCGGCATCCACGCGCTGAAGCAGCAGGTCGGCCTCGACGTCGCGAAGCGGCTGACGATGACCGGCGAGGTCGTCTCCGGCGCCCGGGCTGTCGAGCTCGGCCTCGCGAGCGAGGTCCACGACGAGCCGTACGTCGCCGCGACGCGCTTCCTCGAGCAGGTGGCGACCCGGTCGCCGGACTCGGTCGCGGCGACGAAGCGGCTCTTCGAGCGGACGTGGACGTCCGGGCCGCGGCGCACCTTCGCCCGCGAGCGCCTCGAGCAGGCCCGGCTGCTCGCCACGCGGAACACGACCATCGCGCGGGAGGCCGCGATGAAGCGGTCCGCCCCGGCGTTCGGCCCGAGGGCCCGGTGACCGCTCCGGCCGGCGCCACCCGGCTCGTCTCGTGCCCGCTCTGCGAGGCGATGTGCGGGCTCGAGGTCACCGTCTCGGCCGGCACGGTCACCGGCATCCGGGGGCACGCCGGTGACCCGCTGTCCCGCGGCCACGTGTGCCCCAAGGCCCTGGCCCTGCCCGACGTCCAGGACGACCCGGACCGGCTCCGTCGTCCCCTCGTGCGGGACGCGGCCGGGGTGCTGCGCGAGGCGTCGTGGGACGTGGCGGTGGCCCGGGCCGCCGAGCTGCTCGTCGGGGTGCAGCGGCGCCACGGGCCGGACGCGCTCGCCGTGTACCTCGGCAACCCCAACGTCCACAGCCTCGGCGCGCTGACGCACCATCCGACGCTCGTCCGGCTGCTCCGGACCCGGAACCGGTACTCCGCGACGTCGGTCGACCAGCTGCCCCACCACGTCGTCGCCTGGGCGCTCTACGGCCACCAGTTCCTCCTCCCGGTGCCCGACATCGACCGCACCGACCTCCTCGTCCTCGTCGGGCACAACCCGATGGCGTCGAACGGGTCGCTGTGGACCGTGCCCGCGTTCCCGAGGCGTCGCCGCGAGCTGGCGGCCCGCGGCGGGCGGCTCGTCGTCCTCGACCCCCGGCGCACCGAGACCGCCGAGGTCGCCGACGAGCACCACTTCGTCCGCCCGGGCACGGACGCCGCCGTGCTCCTCGCCCTCGTGCGGGAGGTGCTCGCGGCCGGCCTCGAGCAGCCGGCGGCCTACGTCGACGGGGTCGAGGCCGTGCGCGAGGCCGTCGAGCCGTTCACGCCGGAGCTCGCCGAGCGTGTGAGCGGGATGCCGGCGGAGGCCGTGCGCGACCTGGCCCACCGGCTCGGCACGGCGCGCGCCGCCGCGGTGCACGGCCGGATGGGGGTGTCCACCCAGGCGTTCGGCGTCGTCGCGCAGTGGGCGGTCCAGGTCCTCAACGCGGTGACGGGGAACCTCGACCGGCCGGGCGGGACGATGTTCACCACCCCCGCGGTCGACATCATCGGCCGCGGCATCCTCGGGCCGGGCGGCTTCTCGCACCGCCGGACCCGCGTGCGCGGCCTCCCCGGCTTCGGCGGCGAGCTGCCGGTGTCTGCGCTCGCCGAGGAGATGAGGACGCCCGGCCCGGGCCAGGTGCGCGGGCTGCTGACGCTCGCGGGCAACCCGGTGTCCTCCACGCCCGCCGGGCACCGGCTCGACGAGGCGGTGGGCGGTCTCGAGGCCTACGTCGCGGTCGACTTCTACGTCAACGAGACGACCCGGCACGCCGACGTCATCCTCCCTCCGTCCGGCCCGCTCGAGCGCGACCACTACGACCTGGTGTTCCACGCCCTCGCGGTCCGCGACACCGCGCGGTTCTCGCCGGCGCTCCTGCCGAGGGACCCGGGCGGCCGCCAGGACTGGGAGATCGCCCGCGACCTCGCGCTCGCGATCCTTCGTGAGCGTGGCACCGGGATGCGGGGTCGCCTGTCCCGCAGGATGATCGAGGCCCAGCTGCGGCTGCGCACGTCGCCGACCCGCCAGCTCGACCTGCTGCTGCGAACCGGGGGAGCAGGGCTCAGCCTGCGGAAGGTGGCCGCGGCGCCGGGTGGCCTCGACCTCGGGCCGCTGCGTCCGAGGCTCCCCGGTCGGCTGCGCACCGCCGACAAGCGCATCGACCTCGCGACGCCCGTCGCCCTCGGGGACCTGCCCCGGCTGCTCGCGGCCCTCGAGTCGGCTCCGCCGGTCGGCGACGGGCCGTTGCTCCTCATCGGCCGCCGGCACCAGCGCGACGACAACTCGTGGCTGCACAACACCGACCGGCTCACCCGGGGGCGCCCGCGGCACGCCCTGCTCGCGCACCCCGACGACCTCGCGGTCCGGGGCGTCCGTGACGGGGACGTCGTCCGCGTCCGGTCGGCCGTCGGCGCCGTGGACGTCGAGGTCAGCGCGACCGAGGACGTCATGCGCGGGGTGGTGTCCCTGCCGCACGGCTACGGGCACCGCCGCGACGGCGTCCGGCTTCGGGAGGCGACCCGCCTCCCCGGGGTCTCGGTCAACGACCTCACCGACCCGTCCGTCGTCGAGGTGGTGTCCGGCAACGCCGTGCTCAACGGCGTCCCCGTCACCCTCGAGCCGCTCTCCTGACCGACCCCAGGTGACCTCCCGTTTCCCGCCTCAGGCGCGAAATGCGAGCGAAGCAGCCCGAAGTTCGGGGTGCCTCACGCGGGGTTGCGGTGCGTCGGTCGAGCCACGGACGGAGGGGCCGGCGCCCGGCTCGCCCGTCAGGCCGAGACCGACTCCCGGGCCTCGGGAGCTGCCGGGGTCACCGGGCAGGCGAGCTGACCGCGCAGCCGCACCCGCAGAGCCCAGGCGAGGAGCAGGACGCCGGCGACGGCGAGGAGCGGCTGGACGGGTGCGAACCACCGGAGCGCTCCGGTGTACCCGAGGGCGACGAGCGCGAGCTTGTTGCACACCGGGCAGCCGACGGCGAAGAAGCTGAGCAGCCCTCCCAGCGTCCCCTTGCGGTCGAGGCGGCCGGCGGCCGGCACGTCGCCCGGCTCGCGGACGTACGTCGCGACGAGCATCCCGCCCAGGAGCGCGGTGAGCGCGAGGGTCGGCCAGGCCCACCACGTCGTCGGGACGGCGCGGCCGAAGACCGGCGTCGGGATCATCGCCGTCGGTACCGCGACGACGAGGGCGGTGGCGGCCGCGGCGGCCGCCGCGACCCACCATCGGCGGGCGGACCAGGTCCGGAGGGCGTCGAGCATCGGGCGAGCATACCTGCCGGGGTATACGGTCCACCCCACCGGGCGCCGCGGTCTAGGGTCGGTGCATGGACCTCCACCGCTCGGCCGCATGACCCGCCGCGCCCTCGTCACGGGAGGCGCCTCCGGCCTCGGCCGGGCCCTCGTCGCCCTCCTCGTCGCGCGCGGGGACCGCGTGCTCGCCGTCGACCTCGCCGACGAACGGCCCTCGGGCGTCCCCGAGGGCGCCGACTACCGGCGCCTCGACGTGCGCTCGCAGCAGGACTGGGACGCGGCACTCGCGTGGGTCCGCGAGGGATGGGGTGGTCTCGACCTCCTCGTCAACAACGCGGGCGTCGCGACCGGCGGTCGCATCGACGTCGAGTCGATGGCGGACTGGGAGCGCGTCGTCGACGTCAACCTCCTCGGCGTCGCCCGCGGCTGCCACACGGTCACCCCGCTGCTCAAGGAGCAGCGCTCCGGCCACGTCGTCAACGTCGCCTCCCTCGCCGGGCTCGTGCACGGACCCGGGATGGCGAGCTACAACGCGTCGAAGGCCGGCGTCGTCGCCCTGAGCGAGACCCTCGGCTTCGAGCTCGCCCCGTGGGGCATCGACGTCTCCGTCGTCTGCCCGGCGTTCTTCCGGACCAACCTCCACGAGTCCTTCGCGGGCAAGGACACCGCGATGCAGGAGGCCGGGGTGCGGCTCATCACCCAGGCGAAGGCAGATGCCGACGAGATCGCCGCCGTGGTGCTCGCCGGCATCGACGCCCGCAAGAAGGTCATCCTCACCGAGCGGTTCGGGCGGCAGGCGTGGCTGACGAAGCGCTTCGCGCGGCCCCTCTACGACCGGGCCATGGGGCAGCAGGCCCGCCGCCTGGCCCGCAAGGCAGGCACCGACCCCGAGGAGCTCCTGCCGTGAGCGGTGGGCCCGACGTCCCCGGCGCCGCCCCGGTCCGGGCCGAGGACGCGTTCGACGTCGAGCGTGCCGCGACCTGGTTGCGCCGGAACGCGCCGGGGGAGACCGGCCTCGAGGGGACGCCCGACGTCCTCCAGTTCGTCGGGGGCGCCAGCAACCTCACCTACCTCCTGCGGTACCCCGCAGGCCCGGACCTCATCCTGCGCCGGCCGCCGTCGGGCACGAAGGCCCGGGGCGCGCACGACATGCGCCGCGAGCACGGCATCCAGGCCGCCATCGCGCCCGTCTTCCCGCCGGTCCCGCGGATGGTCGCGTTCTGCGGCGACGAGGACGTCATCGGCTCCGAGTTCTACGTCATGGAGCGGCTCGAGGGCACGGTCCTGCGACGGGACGTCCCCCCGGAGCTCGGCCTCGACCGCGGAGGCGTGACGACGTTGTGCCACAACGCCGTCGACACCCTGGTCGCCCTCCACGACGTGGACGTCGAGGCGGCCGGCCTCGGCGCCCTCGACCGGGGTGACGGCTACGTCGCGCGACAGGTGGGTGGCTGGTCGGACCGCTACCGGCGCGCCCTCACCGCGGACGTCCCCGACCTCGAGGCGACGATGGCGTGGCTCGACGCGCAGCGACCCCCTGACCGGCCGCACACCCTCATCCACAACGACTTCCGGTTCGACAACCTCGTCCTCGCCCCGACCGACCCCACCCGCGTCGTCGGGGTGCTCGACTGGGAGATGGCCACCGTCGGGGACCCCTTGATGGACCTCGGCTCCGCACTCGCGTACTGGGCCCAGGCCGACGACGACCCGACGTTCCTCGCCCTGCGCCGGCAGCCGACGCACACCCCGGGGATGCTGACCCGCGCCGAGGTCGTCGAGCGCTACACCGCCGCGCGCGGGCTCGACGTCACGCCGGGCCAGTGGCGCTTCTACGAGGTCTTCGGCCTGTTCCGGCTCGCCGTCATCGCCCAGCAGATCTACTACCGCTTCCACCACGGCCAGACCACCAACCCCGCCTACGGGGCGTTCCGCGACGTCGTCATCCACCTCGACGCGCGGTGCGCCGCGCTCCTCGACCGCTGAGAGGGACACCCGCCATGCCGACCACGATCATCACCGGTGCGAGCTCCGGCCTCGGCGCCGAGATGGCCCGCCAGCTCGCCGCCCGCGGATGGGACCTCGCCCTCTGCGCGCGTCGCACCGACCGGCTCGAGCAGCTCCGCGACGAGATCCTCGCGAAGCACCCGGGCCGCCGCGTGGAGATCCGTGCCCTCGACGTCACCGACGACGACGCGGTCTTCGAGGTCTTCCGGGGGTTCCGGGACGACGTCGGCACCATCGACCGGGTCATCGTCAACGCCGGACTCGGGAAGGGCGCCCCCCTCGGCACCGGACGCCACGACGCCAACCGGCAGACCGCGATGGTCAACTTCGTCGCGGCGCTCGCGCAGATCGAGGCCGCGATGGAGATCTTCCGGGCCCAGAAGCGGGGCCACCTCGTCGTCATCTCCTCGGTGACGGCGATGCGCGGGATGCGCAAGACGATCACGACGTACGCGGCGACCAAGGCCGGCGTCGCCGCGCTCGCCGAGGGCGTGCGCCACGAGATGCTCGGCGAGCCGGACCTCGACATCCGGGTCTCGACGATCTACCCCGGCTACATCCGCTCGGAGATGAACGAGCGCGTCTCGCACACGCCGTTCATCGTCGACACCGAGCCCGGCGTGCGGGCGATGGTCGAGGCCATCGAGAAGGAGAAGGCCAACGCGCTCGTGCCACCCTGGCCGTGGGTGCCCCTCGGCAGGGCGATCCGGCACCTGCCGCTCTCCGTCGTCCGCCGGCTCGTCTGACGTGGCCGGCGTCGTCGTCACGGCCCGCCTCCCGGGGACCGCGGTCGAGCGGCTCCGGGCGGCCCACGAGGTCACCGCACGCGACGCCGACGACCCCACCCCGCGGGAGGAGCTGCTCGACCTCGTCCGAGGGGCCGAGGCCCTCGTCACGATGCTCGTGGACCGGGTCGACGACGAGCTGCTCGACGCCGCAGGGCCCGGGCTGCGCGTCGTCGCCAACGTCGCCGTCGGGTTCGACAACGTCGACCTCGACGCGTGCGCGGCCCGCGGCGTGACGGTGACCAACACCCCGGGGGTGCTGACCGACGCGACGGCCGACCTCGCCTTCGCCCTCGTCCTCATGGTGACCCGGCGCCTCGGCGAGGCCGAGCGCGAGGTGCGGACCGGGGAGCCGTGGGGATGGGGGATGTTCCACCTCCTCGGTACGTCCGTGCAGGACAAGGCGATCGGGATCGTGGGGCCCGGCGCCATCGGCCTGGCGACGGCCCGGCGGGCGAGGGCGTTCGGGATGCGGGTCCTCCTCCACGGCCGGTCGCGGCCGGACCCCGCGGTCGTCGCCGAGCTGGAGGCGCGCGTGGTCGACCTCCCGACCCTGCTCGCGGAGTCCGACGTCGTCTCCCTCCACACGCCGCTGACGCCGCAGACGCGTCACCTCGTCGGGGCGCCGGAGCTGCGCGCGATGAAGCGGACGGCCCACCTCGTCAACACCTCGCGCGGCCCGGTCGTCGACGAGGCGGCGCTCGTCGAGGCGCTCCGGGCCGGTGAGATCGCCGGGGCGGGCCTCGACGTGTTCGAGGACGAGCCGCGGGTACACCCCGGGCTCCTCGAGCGGGACGACGTCGTCCTGCTGCCGCACGTCGGCTCGGCGACCTTCGAGACCCGGGCCGCGATGGCCGACCTGGCGGCGGACAACGTCCTGGCGGTCCTGGCCGGGCGGCCGCCGCTCACCCCGGTCGGCGGCTGAGCCGCTCGCGCGCGACCCGGGCCGCGGTGCGCCGGACCAGCCCCGCCGCGTCCGCCATCGACCGCCGTGGATCCGGCTCGAGGGCGGAGAGCGGGTACGCCGCGGCGAGACCGAGCGCGGTGAGCTCCTCCGGCCCGAGGAGGCACCGTCCGCACACCGCCACGACCGGCACGGCGGCCGCCCCCGCCCGCCGGGCGACCTCCGCGACAGCCTTGCCCGTGAGTGTCTGGGGGTCGAGCGACCCCTCACCGGTGACGACGAGGTCGGCGCCCACGACGGTCCGGTCCAACCCGACGAGCTCGGCGACGAGGGCCGCCCCGGGTCGGCGCTCCGCACCGAGCACCCCGAGGAGGGCGAAACCCACCCCACCGGCGGCCCCCGCCCCGGGCCGGTCGACGGCGTCAGGGGCCACCGCCCGCGCGAACGTCGCGAGGCCGGCCTCCAGGAGGGCGACGTCGGTCGGGGTCGCTCCCTTCTGTGGGCCGAACACGGCGGCCGCGCCGCGGGGACCGAGGAGCGGGCTGTCGACGTCGGCGGCGAGGACCAGCTCGACCTCCCGCAGCCGGGGGTCGAGCGGGCCCAGGTCCACGGTCCCGAGGCCGTGCAGCGCACCCCCACCGTCGGCGAGCTCCACCCCGTGGGCGTCGAGGAGGCGGGCCCCGAGCGCGGCGAGCATCCCGGACCCCCCGTCCGTGCTCGCCGAGCCGCCCACCCCGACGACGAGGCGGGCCGGCCGGAGGTCGAGGGCCGCGCGGATGGCCTCACCGAGCCC
>DASSQJ010000221.1:0-17227 GCA_035702545.1 Phycicoccus sp. | reverse complement strand
CCGGTGGCCGTCGCGCGGGTCGTCGACCTCGAGGGTGCGCTCGACGTCCTCCGCGGCAAGGTCGAGCTCGAGACCGGCGAGGAGGGCCGCGAGCGCGAGGTGCTCGGCCACCTGCTCCGGACCGCGACCGCCGAGGCAGCGCGGCGCCACCTCGGCGGCATCGACCTCGGCCTGCTCGTCGACGCGCTCGAGAACGGCGGCCTCGTGACGACCGGCGAGCAGGTCAGCGCGGCCGACCTGCTCGCCAGCCTGCCGGTCCTCGGGGAGTCGGACCTCTACGAGCGGGTCGCCGAACGATTCGGGGCGACGAACGACGGCGAGCGCGCCAGCGCGATGGAGCTGGCCCTCGAGGGCCTCTACCTCGCGCGACGCATCGGCAAGGACAGCGCCGGCGGGGAGACGGTGTACGGGTGAGCGGCAGCCCGCGCCGCGCCCGGCGGTCGGAGTACTCGCGGTACCACGGCGGCCCGGACCCGCTCGCGCCCCCGGTCGACCTGCGGGAGGCGCTCGACGCCATCGGCGAGGACGTCATGGCCGGGTACAGCCCCGAGCGGGCGATGCGCGAGCTGCTCCGCCAGGGCACCTCGTCGCGGTCCGGACTCGACGACCTCGCCCGCCGGGTGGCCGAGCGGCGTCGGGAGCTGCTCCAGCGGCACTCCCTCGGCGGCACCCTCGACGAGGTGAGGCGACTCCTCGACGAGGCCGTCCTCGCCGAGCGCAAGCAGCTCGCCCGCGACCTCGACGACGACGCCCGCTTCGCCGAGGTGCGCATGGAGAACCTGCCCCCGTCGCCGGCGGCGGCCGTCACCGAGCTCTCCGACTACCCGTGGCGCAGCAGCGAGGGCCGGGAGAAGTACGAGCAGATCAAGGACCTCCTCGGCCGTGAGCTGCTCGACCAGCGCTTCGCCGGGATGAAGCAGGCCCTCGAGAACGCCACCGACGAGGACCGGGCGCGCGTCGAGGAGATGCTCCGCGACCTGGGCGACCTCCTCGCCGCCCACGCCCGCGGCGAGGACACGACCGAGGCGTTCGACCGCTTCATGGACCAGCACGGCGACTTCTTCCCCGAGCGGCCCGAGTCGGTCGAGGAGCTCGTCGACGCCCTCGCCGCACGGGCCGCCGCCGCCCAGCGGATGCTCCAGTCGATGACCGCGGAGCAGCGGGCCGAGCTCGCGGCCCTCTCCCAGCAGGCGTTCGGCTCGGCCTCCCTCATGGACCAGCTCCGCCGGCTCGACGACCAGCTCCGGGCGCTGCGGCCGGGTGAGGACTGGGACGGCTCGGAGCGGTTCCGTGGCGACCAGGGCCTCGGCCTCGGCGACGGGACCGGGGTGCTCCAGGACCTCGCCGAGCTCGACGCGCTCTCCGACCAGCTCGCGCAGTCGCACCCGGGCGCCCGGATGGACGACGTCGACCTCGACGCCCTCGCCCGTCAGCTCGGGGACGACGCCGCCGTCGACGCCCGCACGCTCGCCGAGCTCGAGCGGGCCCTGCGCGACAGCGGGTACCTGACGCGGGCTGCCGACGGCTCGCTGCGCCTGTCCCCCAAGGCGATGCGGGAGCTCGGGAAGTCGCTCCTGCGCGACGTCGCCGGCCGGCTCTCGAGCCGCGGTGGCCAGCGGGACACGCGGACGGCCGGCGCGGCGGGCGAGCCGAGCGGCGCCACCCGCGCGTGGGAGTTCGGGGACACCGAGCCGTGGGACACCACCCGGACGCTGACGAACGCGATCACCCGGACCGCCGGCGAGGGCGAGGACCCGCGCTCCGGCATCCGCCTCGACATCCGCGACGTCGAGGTCACCGAGACCGAGGCCCGGACCCGCGCGGCGGTGGCACTGCTCGTCGACACCTCCTTCTCGATGGCGATGGACGGCCGCTGGGTCCCGATGAAGCGCACGGCCCTCGCGCTGCACCAGCTCGTCTCCACCCGGTTCCGTGGTGACAGCCTCCAGCTCATCGCCTTCGCACGCCGAGCGCAGACCATGGCCATCGAGGAGCTCACGGCACTGGATGCAGTGTGGGACAAGGGGACCAACCTGCACCACGCGCTCCTGCTGGCCAACCGGCACTTCCGGAAGCACCCGAACGAGCAGCCCGTCCTCCTCGTCGTCACCGACGGCGAGCCGACGTCCCACCTCGAGCCCGGCGGGTCGGTGTTCTTCGACTACCCGCCGCATCCGCGGACGCTCGCCCTCGCGGTGCGCGAGCTCGACGCCGCGGCCCGGCTGGGCGCCCAGACGACGTTCTTCCGGCTCGGCGAGGACCCCGGGCTGGCCCGGTTCGTCGACGCCATGGCCCGCCGCGCCGGCGGCAAGGTCGTCGCCCCGGAGCTCGGCGACCTCGGCGCCGCCGTCGTCGGGTCCTACCTCGGTGGACGCGCGCCGGGTGCCGCCGGGTCCTACCGCGACCTCTTCGGCGGCCGCGGCTTCTGGGCCGGCTGACCAGGCGCCTCACTCACCGCGCAACGTGTGTGAAGTGACGGCTCAGGCGCGGAGGACCTTGAAGGTGTAGTCGGTGATCCGCACCGGACGCGCGAGGACGGACCCGTTCAGGTCCGTCATCGTGATGGCGCTGCCGCCGGTGAGCGAGCGGGGACCCGCCGTCGTGTAGGCCGAGATCTCGTCGAAGTAGACGACCCCGAACCGGGCGAGCGGGCTGGCGGTCGGGTTGTTGTCGACGAGGTCGCGGGTCACGCCGGCGTCGACGGTCACGGCGGGCGGGAAGTGCGTGTCGACGCTGAAGTTCATGGTCTGGCCGCGGGTCTCGTTGGCGATGACGTAGTTGGCGCGCCCCGGCGGGTTCGGGTCGAGGCAGATGGCGGCGCTCATCGCGTCCCCTGGAGCGACGGGCAGCGAGACGTCACCGACCGCCGACGCCGACACCGCGGCCGTGACCTTCTGGGCGGAGGTGACGGACATCTGCACGTGCACGTCGAGGAACCCGAGCCCGACGAAGGTGTGGAACAGGTTGCGTCCCGAAGGGGTCGGGACGTAGACGAGGTTCGGGACGGTCCAGTGGACGAAGAGCGCGGTGAACGGTGCGCCGGTGCTCGCCAGGGAGAACCCGCTCGACTGGAACTCGGACGGTCCGATGCCGAGCGTCGTGGGTGGGCGCCCGGCGGTCGTGGCATCGACCTCCGGCGCGAGGTGCTCGTATCCCGAGAACCGGCGGGCAGTGGTGTCCCAGAGCGCCGCGAGCCCCGGGTCCTTGACCGGGTCGGGCCTCGGCGGGACCCCGTGCCGGGCAAAGGTGCGGGCGCCCGCCGTGAACGGGTCGAAGTCCGCCGGCGGGGGCGGGAGGGGGCGCAGCCTGGGCACGGTCGAGCGGGTCTTCGCGGTCATGGCGGTCACCTCCGCGCGGCGCGGTACGAGGCGGACCCGCCGCATCGACCCATGCTAGGGCGCCCACTGCCTCACGAACAGGCCCCCGGCCCGCCCTCGACCCCGCGAACGTGGGTGGGAACCGACGGGTGGCCGCTGGTTCCCACCCACGTTCGTGGATGATCCGGCACGCGCGGCGGCTCAGAGCTTGTAGCCGATGGTTCGCAGCAGGGCCCGCCGCGCGGCGACGTCCTCGTCGGTCTCGACCCCGAGCGGCGGCTCGCCGTCGACCACGCCGACGATGCCGCGCCCCAGGGGGGTGACCCCTACGAGCACCTCCACGGGGTTGGCCGTCGCGCAGAAGACGGTGCACACCTCGGGCACCGCCTTGAGCGGGTTGAGCACGTTGAGCGGGAACCCATCACGCAGGCACACGACGAACGCGTGGCCGGCCCCGACGGCCGAGGCGGCCCCGGTCGCCAGCTCGACGAGCTCGTCGTCGTTGCCGGAGCGCCGCACCAACCGCGGCCCCGACGCCTCGCAGAACGCGACCCCGAACCGCAGGGCCGGGCTCACCCCGACGAGCGCCTCGTGCAGGTCGTCGACCGTCTTGATGAAGTGCGCCTGCCCGATGACGACGTTGACGTCGTCCGGGGTCTCGACCCGCACGACGTCCCAGGACGGCTGCTGCCCGCTGCTCTCGCTCACGGCATCCAGTGTGCTCCCGCCCGGCAGGCCCGCGCCCGGTCAGCGGGGGTCGAAGCGGCCCCTGCTCGCGAGCGCCTCGCGCAGCACGTGGTCCTCGTCGAGCAGGGCGCGGTGCACGCCGGGCGAGAGGTCGTCGCGGGCGAGGAGCGTCTCGGACGCCTCGAGCGTCGCCGGCTCGACGAGGTGCTTGGGGTGCAGCACCGCCGCCACCCGGGAGAGGGCGTCCTCGCCCATGTGGCCGGACATCCGGGCGAGGAGGTCGCCGACCCTGCCCACGTACGGCCGCACGAGCTCGGGATCCGGCGCCACCCAGAACCCGCGGGCGACCTCGAGCGCGGCGTAGTTCGACAGCTGCTCGTCGTCGCGCAGCCGGCTCCACGCCCACTCCTTGGCCTCCTCGGTCGGGCGGACCGAGCGCACGCCGAGGGCCGCGAGGCGCCCCGGGAGGGACCGGTCGGCCGCCTCGGCCGCCTCGAGCTCGTCGTCGCTGAGGGCACCGAGCGTCCCGAGCCGCCGCAGGACGACCCAGCGGAAGTCGTCGTCGCGGACGAGGAGCTCCGGCAGGTCGCCGCCGGCCGCCCACTGCCGCAGCCGGTCGACGTCGGAGGCGCTGCGGGCCCGCACCCGCGCCGCGACCACCTGTGCCGCCGACCCCTCCGCCCCCTCGCGACCGGCCGCGCGCTCGGCGAGGCGGTCCGCCGCGCGCGCCACGCGGACGAGGGCGGCGTCCTGCTCCTCGGCCGGGAGGAACAGCGGGATGACGTCGCTCGTCATCCGTAGCGCGACCCGGCTGAGCAGCGCGGCGTCCGTCTCCTGCGGCCAGGCCTGCTCGAACGTGTCGAGGACCAGCCGGGGGTCGACGTGCGCGCGGTGCACCGAGCCGAGGAGCGAGGTCCAGAGCACCGACCGGGCCTCCGCGGCGGGGACGCGCGCCAGCCCCTCGGGCAGCGCGGCGAGCGTGTCGTCGTCGAGGACCACCTCGGCCCACGTCAGGTCGCCTGCGTTCGGGACGATGAGGGCGTCCTCGGCCAGCGCCGCCACCCCCGGGACCTGCACCTCGGGGGCGTCGAGGACCACGGCCTCGCGGAGCACCTCCTCGCCACCGGCGAAGGCGGCCACGTCGAGGGTGTGCGGGCGCTCGGCGGGGTACCCCTCCGGTGCCACGCGGGTCAGGGCGCCGTCACGACCCAGGGCGAGCCGGTCGGCACCCGCGGTCCGCAGCCACGCGTCCGCCCACGCGTCGAGGGGACGACCGGCGGCACGCGCCACCGCCCCGAGGAAGCCGGCGAGGTCGTCGTTGCCGAACGCGTTGGACCGCAGGTGGTCCGAGACCCCGGCGACGAAGGCGTCGTCCCCGATGTGGGCGATGAGCTGCCGCAGCACCGACGCGCCCTTGGCGTAGGAGATGCCGTCGAAGTTCTGGAGCGCGGAGAGTGCGTCGGGAGCCGGCGACCCGGCGACGGGATGGGTGCTCGGCGAGCGCTCGGCGGCGTACCCCCACAGCTTGCGGACGATGCCGAACTCCACCCACGCCTGCGCCTGGCCGAGGGCCTCGGCGCACGCGCGGTAGGCCATGTACTCGGCGAAGGACTCGTTGAGCCACAGGTCGTCCCACCACGTCATCGTCACGAGGTCGCCGAACCACATGTGCGCCATCTCGTGCGCGACGGTGTTGTCCCGCTCGAGCAGCTGGTCGGGCGTCGTGGCGCCCCGGAAGACGTAGGTGTCGCGGAAGGTCACGCATCCCGGGTTCTCCATCGCCCCGGCGTTGAACTCGGGGACGAACACCTGGTGGTACTCGCCGAACGGGTACCGGATGCCGAACAGCCGGTGGTAGTGGTCGAAGCAGGCCGCCGTGACCTCGAGGAGGTGGTCGGCCTGCTCGCGCAGGTGGCCCTCGAGGGAGCGCCGGGCGTGCAGGCCGAGCGGGATGCCGTCGTGCTCGCCGCGGACCGAGGCGTACGGCCCGGCGCACACCGTGACGAAGTACGTCGCCAACGGGGGAGTCGTCGCGAGCTCCCACGCACCGGGGCCGACCTCCCGCGCGGCACCGTTGCCGATGACCGTCCAGTGCGCGGGCGTGCCCACCCGCACCGTGTACGGCGCCTTGAGGTCCGGCTGGTCGAAGCAGGCGAAGACCCGGGGGGCGGCGTCGAGGAAGAGGTGGCCGTAGACGTAGTCCTCGTCGTCGGCCGGGTCGGTGCTCCGGTGCAGGCCCTGCCCGTCGTGCCCGTACGCCATCGTCGCCTCGACCTCGAGGACGTTGTCGGCGGCGAGGTGGGTCACCGGGAGGCGGCCGTCCACCAGGGACGCCGGGTCGAGGCTGACTCCGTTGAGGGAGGCCGAGTGGAGCGTCCGCGGCCGGACGTCGACGAAGGAGCTCGCGCCCGGAGCGTGGCAGGTGAACCGGATGGTCGTCCTCGACCCGAAGACCTCGGGCCCGCGGTCGAGGTCGAGGGCGACCTCCATGGCGTCGACGGTGAGCAGGGCGGCGCGGGCGGTGGCCTCCGCGCGGGTCAGGGACGGCATCCGCACATTCCACCAGACCGAGGCCTCCGCTCCGGACCGCCCGGCACCCGAGGTCACGGTTTCGTCACGGGACTTGCGGATAATAAGTTAGTAAAGTTTACTAACTGCTGTGACGAGCTCGATGCCGCGCCGTGTCCGCCCCTCCGCGGCGGTCCTCCCCGCCGACGGCCGGCGGCAGAACCTCTCGCTCGTCCTCCAGACGCTGCGCCGCCTCGGCCCCACGAGCCGGGCCCAGCTGGCCCGCGAGGTCGGCGTGACGAAGGTGACGATGTCCGACCTCGTCGCCGAGCTCGTCGCCGAGGGCCGGGTCCGCGACGTCGGCCCGGCCGAGCAGGCCGGACCCGGCAAGCCCGCGACCCTCGTCGACCTCGACCGGACCGGGCTGCTCACCGTCGCCGTCGACCTCTCCGTCCCCGCGCGGCTCCAGGCCGCGGTCGTCGACATCACCGGCGAGGTCCTCCACCGGGAGGAGCGCGACGCCGCCGTCGACGCCGAGTCCGGCCGGGGCGTCGACCCCGGTGTCGTCGTCGACCTCGTCCGCTCCGTCCTCGCCACCAGCCCGCACCCCGTCCTCGGCGTCGGCATCGGCACCCCCGGTGTCGTCGACAGCGAGGGCCGCGTCCGCACCGCGCCCAACCTGGGCTGGACCGACGTCGCCCTGCGCGACCTCGTCGCCGACGCGACCGGGCTGCCCGTCCTCGTCACCAACGACTCCGACGCCGCCACCCAGGCCGAGCTGAGCTCCTCGCCGGCGAGCCAGGACATGGTCCTCGTCCAGGTCGGGCGCGGCGTCGGCTGCGGCATCGTCAGCGGCGGCCACCGGGTCCGCGGCGCGCACCACGCCGCCGGTGAGATCGGGCACGTCACCGTCGGGACCGACGGCGGCGAGCCCTGCTCGTGCGGGCGCCGCGGATGCCTCGAGACCTGGCTCTCGCTCCCCCGGCTGCGGCAGGCGGCCGGTGCCCCGGCGCGGGCCGGCGCCCCCGCGGCATCCCGCGACGAGGTCGTCGAGGTCGGCGGCCACCGGCTCGCCGTGGCGCTGGCCCCGCTCGTCGCCGCGCTCGACCTCTCCGAGGTCGTCCTCGCCGGCCCCGAGGACCTCCTCGCCCCGCTCGTCCCCGTCGTGCAGAGCACCCTCGCCGAGCGCCTCCTCCCGAGCCCCGGCTCGCCCGTCACCGTCCGCCTCGCCACGTCCCCGCGGGACATCGTCCTGCGCGGCGCGGCGGCGCTGGTCCTCTGGGACCGCCTCGGGGTCGTCTGACCCCCACCACCGCACCCACCAGTGCATCCGA
The DNA here is from genome assembly GCA_035702545.1 of Phycicoccus sp. Lineage (GTDB taxonomy): Bacteria > Actinomycetota > Actinomycetes > Actinomycetales > Dermatophilaceae > DASSQJ01. Next base: position 9,381 of record DASSQJ010000221.1, on the reverse strand, counting down.
GGGCCACCCGGCCCGCCACCACCGAAAGGAACGACCGAGATGATTCGGCGCCTCCCCCTCGTCGCGCTGACGAGCGCGGCACTCGTCCTGACGGCCTGCTCGAGCGGCGGGTCCGACGAGCCGGCCGCGACGAGCAGCACGTCCAACGCCAACAAGAACATCACCCTCTGGCTCGCGGGCGGTGACACCCCGGACGAGCTGCGGACCTACCTCAAGGACACCTTCAAGGCCCAGACCGGCGCCACGCTGACGATCGAGGAGCAGTCCTGGGGCGACCTCGTCACCAAGCTGACGACGGCGCTTCCCGACGCCGAGAACACCCCCGACGTCGTCGAGCTCGGCAACACCCAGAGCCCGACCTTCACCAACGTCGGCGCGTTCCTCGACATCTCCGACCAGTACCAGGCGCTCGGCGGCGACAAGCTGCTCCAGTCCTTCGTCGAGGCCGGCTCGGTCGACGGCAAGAAGTACGCGCTGCCGTACTACTTCGGGTCGCGGTACATGTTCATGCGCAAGGACCTGTGGAAGGAGGCCGGCGTCGCCACGCCGACCACCCTCGACGAGTTCAACGCCGCGGTCGCCAAGGTCGCCCAGGCGAACCCCCGGCACATCAAGAACTTCTCCGGCTTCTTCATCGGCGGCCAGGACTGGCGCAACGGCATCTCGTGGATCTTCGCCAACGGCGGTGACCTCGCGAAGAAGGAGAACGGGCAGTGGGTCTCGACCCTGTCCGACCCGAACAGCCTCAAGGGCCTCCAGCAGCTCCAGCAGATCCAGCGGACCGCGAGCAACGCGCCGTCGGACGCCAAGGACCAGACGCCGTGGCTCTACGTCAACGACAACGACGTCATCACCGACGAGGCGGGCAAGGCCACCGGCAAGACCTCGCTCTCCGCGGCGACGATCATGGCCCCCGGCTGGGCGCACTGGTCGATCGGTGACGCGAAGAAGCAGGACGGCAAGATCGTCCGCGAGTGGAACCCCGAGAAGTTCGGCACCCTCGTGCTGCCGGGCAACGACGGCAAGCCGGCCCCGGTCTTCGCCGGCGGCTCGAACATCGCCATCTCGGCGAAGTCGAAGAACCCGGAGCTGTCCAAGGAGCTGCTGAAGATCATCTTCTCGGCCGACTACCAGAAGAAGCTCGGCGGCGCCGGCCTCGGCCCGGCCAACTCCGACTACGTCTCCTCCCTCGGTGACGACGAGTTCGCCAAGGCCCTCATCGCCTCGGCCTCCAACTCCAAGCTGACCCCGGCCGCCCCCGGCTGGGCCGCCGTCGAGGCCTCCCAGGTCCTCGAGGAGTTCTTCGGCAAGCTCGAGGCGACCGACGACATCGCTGCCCTGGCGAAGGCGTACGACGCCAAGATCACCCCGATGCTGAACGGCAAGTGACCGACCTCCCCGGCGGCCGGCCCGCGACCCGCGCCGGCCGCCGGGGAACCCACCCACCCGCCGAGGACCACCCCATGACGACCGGGACGACCGCGACACCGACCTCCGTCGCGACGACCACCGCACCGCAGCCACCCAGACGACGCCGCCGCAGCCGGCTCCCCCTCGTCCTCGTCCTCCCGACGGTCGTGCTCCTCCTCGCCGCCCTTGGCTACCCCATCGGCTGGCAGGTCGTCACGAGCTTCAAGGAGTACGGCCTCCTCCAGCAGTTCGGGGCTCCGGCGCCCTTCGTCGGCCTCGACAACTACGCCAAGCTCGTCACCGACCCGTACCTGTGGACGGTCGTCGTGCGGTCGATCGTCTTCTGCGTCGTCACAGCCGTGGTCACCGTCGGCATCGGCGGCGCCATGGCGGTCCTGATGAACGCCCTCGGTACGTGGCCGCGAGTCATCCTCCAGGTCGCCCTCCTCGTCGCGTGGGCGATGCCCGTCGTCGCGGCGATGACCGTCTGGATCTGGATCGTCGACTGGCGCCGCGGCCTGCTCAACTGGACGCTCGTGCACCTCGGCGTCGAGGGGGCCGAGGGCCACAACTGGCTGGCGCAGCCGTTGTCCTTCTTCGTCGTGGCCTCGGTGATCATCGTCTGGATGAGCGTCCCGTTCGTCGCCCTGTCGATCTACGCCGGCCTGACCCAGGTGAACACCGAGGTGCTCGAGGCGGCCGCGCTCGACGGCGCGAACGGCCTCCAGCGGCTGAGGTTCATCATCCTGCCGCTCATCGCCCCGGTCCTGTCGATCGTCATGCTGCTCCAGCTCATCTGGGACCTGCGCGTCTTCACCCAGATCAAGCTGCTCCAGGACGCGGGCGGCGTCGCCAACGAGACCAACCTGCTCGGCACGTACGTCTACCAGCTCGGCACGGGCAAGGGGGACTTCGGCACCGCGAGCGCGGTGAGCATCCTCATCCTCGCGCTCACCGTCGCCCTCAGCTGGTACTACGTCCGATCGCTCATGAAGGAGGATGCGTGATGCCCCGGTCGCGCACCAGCCGAACCCTGCTGACCCTGCTGGCCCTCGTGCTGGCGGTCGTCTGGGCGTTCCCCGTCTACTGGATGCTCAACTCCGCCTTCCTCCCGAACGTCGTGCTCCAGTCCGCGACACCGACGTTCCTGCCGTTCGGCGGCTCGCTCGACAACCTGCGCGCCGTCGTCACCGACCCGTCGTTCGGGTCCGCGCTGACGACCTCGCTCGTCGTGACGCTGACCACCGTCGTCGCGGCGATCGTCGTCGCCTTCCTCGGGGCGCTGGCGATCAGCCGGTTCCGCTTCCGGGGCCGCGCCTCCTTCGTCCTCGCCCTGCTGCTCATCCAGATGCTGCCCGCCGAGGGCCTGTTCATCGCCCAGTACAAGATGATGAGCTCGCTCGGCCTGCTCAACCAGGCGATCGGGCTGGCCGTGCTCTACACCGCGGCCGTCGTCCCGTTCACGATCTGGATGCTCCGCGGCTTCGTCGCCGGCGTCCCCGCCGACCTCGAGGAGGCCGCCATGGTCGACGGCCTCTCGCGCACCCAGGCCTTCCTCCGGATCACCTTCCCGCTCCTCGCGCCGGGCCTCGTCGCCTCCGCCGTCTACGCCTTCCTCCAGGCGTGGAACGAGTTCACCGTCGCCCTCGTCGTCATGACCGAGGAGCAGTCCCGCACGCTCCCGCTCTGGCTGCGGGGCTTCGTCCAGGCGAGCGCGAGCCGGGAGACCGACTGGGGCCAGGTGATGGCGGCCTCCACCCTCGTCGCGGTGCCCGTCATCATCTTCTTCCTCGTCGTCCAGGGTCGGATGAGCAGCGGGCTCGTCGGCGGGGCGGTGAAGGGATGAGCCTGGCCTCCGACGTCGCGGCGACCCTCCAGCCGGGGTTCGCCGGGGTGCGCGTCCCCGACTGGGTCGCGGAGGCGTACGCCGGCGGCCTGGTGTCGGTGTGCCTCTACGGGGACAACGTCCCGGTCGGCGGAGGGCTGGACAGCGTGTGCGCCGACCTGCACGAGCGGCTGCCCGGCGTGATCCTCGCGGTCGACGAGGAGGGTGGTGACGTGACCCGGCTCCACTACCCCGAGGGATCCCCCACCGTCGGCAACGCCGTCCTCGGCCGCCTCGACGACGAGGACCTGACCCGCCGGTCCGCCGCGGGCATCGGCGCCGAGCTGGCCGCGCTCGGCATCGGGCTCGACCTCGCCCCCGTCGTCGACGTCAACTCCTCCCCGGAGAACCCGGTCATCGGGGTCCGCAGCCTCGGCCCGGACGCCCGCGCGGTGGCCCGGCACGCGGTGGCATGGGTCGAGGGGCTCCAGGGGGCCGGGGTCGCCGCGTGCGCGAAGCACTTTCCCGGACACGGCGACACCGTCGTCGACTCCCACCACGGCCTGCCGCGCGTCGACGCCCCCCTCGAGGTGCTCCGCGAGCGCGAGCTGCTGCCCTTCGCCGCCGCCGTCCGGGCCGGTGTCGCCTCGGTGATGACGTCGCACGTCGTCGTCACGGCCCTCGACCCCGACCGGCCGGCGACCTTCTCCCCCGTCGTGCTCGGGCTGCTCCGCGACGAGCTCGGCTTCGACGGGGTCGTCGTCAGCGATGCCCTCGACATGGCGGGGGCGAGCGCCGAGACCGGCATCCCCGAGGCGGCGGTGCGGGCCCTCGCGGCGGGGGTCGACCTCCTGTGCCTCGGGTCCGCGACGAGCGCCGAGCGGTACCGGGGTGTGCGCGCGGCGGTCGTCGCGGCCGTCCGCTCCGGGCGGCTCGCCGAGGCCCGGGTCGCGGAGGCGGCGACACGCGTGCGCGACCTCGCGCGGCGGTTCGCACCCGGCGCCCCTGCGGTGGCGCAAGCCGGCGGCGTCCCGACCGACGCCCCGAGCGCCGCCGCGGTCGCCGGGACGTTCCGGCTCTCCGAGCCGGGCCGCGCCTTTCTCGACGACCCCGCCCCGCTCGCCGTCGTCCAGGTCGGCTCGACCGCGAACCTCGCCGTCGGCGAGGTGGCGTGGGGACCGGCGGCGCTGGGCGCGACGGTCGCGGAGGCCGACGTCCCGGCGGGCGCCCGGGTGGCCGTCGTCGGGCGCGCGGTCGGCCCCGACCATCCCGCCCACGAGGTCGCGGCGCGCCTGCGTGCTGACGGCCACCGCGTCGTCGTCGTCGACTGCGGGTGGCCCCGCGGTGGCGCCGACGTCGAGACCTACGGCGGGTCCCCGGCCGTGGCCCGGGCACTGATGGGGCTGCTCCGCGGCGAGGTGGCCGCGTGAGGCTCGGCATCGACATCGGCGGGACGAAGACCGCCGCCCTCGTCCTCGACGCCACCGGCGACGTCGTGGCGCACGTCTCCGCCCCCTCCGGGCGGGGCAACACCGGGGTCCTCGCGACCGCCGTCTCCGTCGCCGAACAGGCCGTCGCTGCCGCCGGGGGATGGGGCGCCGTCGACCACGTCGGCGCGTGCATGCCGGGACTCGTCGACCCCGCGACGGGCCTGGCCCGGCACGCGGTGAACCTCGGTGTCCACAGCCTCGACCTCGCCGGGGGGATCGAGGCGGCCACCGGCCGCCGGCCGAGCGTCGACAACGACGTCAAGGCGGCGGCGCTCGGCGCCCACCACACGGTCCGCCCCGCCGTGCCCACCGACACGACGGCCTACCTCAACGTCGGGACCGGACTCGCGGCGGCGATCGTCCACCGCGGCGCCGTCGTCCGGGGCGCGGGCGGGGCGGCCGGGGAGATCGGCCACCTGCCGGTCGGGACCGGCGTCCCGTGCACGTGCGGCCAGGAGGGCTGCCTCGAGACCATCGCGTCCGGTTCGGCCCTGGCCCGGATGTGGCCCCGCGCCGCCCGCGACCTCTTCCCCGCGGCGGCGGCGGGCGACGAGCAGGCGCTGGACGTCGTGCGGACCGTCGCCCACGGTATCGCCCTGGCCGTCCAGGTGCTCGTCGTCACCGGCACCGAGCTCGTCGTCATCGGCGGCGGTCTCGCGCGGGACCGGGATGGGCTCGATCGTGCCGTGACGGCGGACATCGCCGGTCGCGCCGCGGGCTCGCCCTTCCTCCGGCGGCTCGACCTGCCGTCGCGGTTCCGCGTCCTCGACGGCGACGTCCCCGTGGCAGCGATCGGCGCGGCGCTGCTCCCCGGTGCCGCCGAGGCGCTGACGGTGGTCGGCTGATGGAGGTCCTCGTCGCGCCCACGCCCGAGGCCGCCGCCGCCCGGGCGGCGCGAGCCGTGCTCGACGGGCTCGCGGTGGCGGGTGACCGCGACCCGGTCCTCGGGCTGGCCACCGGCTCCTCCCCCCTCGGCCTCTACCGCGAGCTCGGCCGGGCCGTGGCGAGGGGCGAGGCGGACTTCTCCCACGTCCACGGGGTCGCGCTCGACGAGTACGTCGGGCTGCCGCCGGGCCACCCGGAGGGCTACCGCCAGGTGCTGCTCCGCGAGGTGTGTGAGGTCATCGGCCTGCCCGCGGAGCGCCTCGCTGTCCCCGACGGCTCGGGCCCCGGGCTCGGCGAGCTCCGCGCCGCCGCCGCCGACTACGAGCGCCGGATCCGCGACCTCGGGGGCGTCGACGTGCAGGTCCTCGGCATCGGGGCCAACGGGCACCTCGGCTTCAACGAGCCGGGCTCCGCGATGACCTCCCGCACCCGGGTCAAGCGCCTCTCCGAACGCACCCGGCGCGACAACGCACGGTTCTTCCGCGACCTCGCCGACGTGCCGACGCACTGCGTCACCCAGGGCCTCGGCACCATCCTCGACGCGAGGCGGCTCGTCCTCGTGGCGACGGGCGACGCCAAGGCCGAGGCCGTGGCGGCTGCGCTCGAGGGGCCGCTCACGGCCTCCGTGCCGGCGTCGGTGCTCCAGTGGCACCCCGACACCGTCGTCTGCCTCGACGAGGCCGCGGCCGCCGGACTGCGCAACCGTCAGTACTACGACGACTCCGCGGCCGGCCTCCCCGGCGCCTGACCCACCGGCCTCCCGTAACCCGTTACGAGGGGTTGATGCGGTGGCCGTAGGCCATCTGCTCGAGGCGGGCGATCCGCTCGGCCATCGGCGGGTGGGTCGACATCAGCCGGGAGACGTCCTGGGCGCGGAACGGGTTGGCGATCATCATGTGGCTCGCGTTGACGAGCTGCTGGGTGGGGGCCAGCGGGGCCCGGGCCACGCCCATCTCGAGCTTCCGCAGCGCCGACGCGAGGGCCAGCGGGTCGCCGGTCAGCGTCGCACCGTCCTCGTCGGCGTCGTACTCACGGGTCCGGGAGATCGCGAGCTGGACGACCATGGCCGCGAGCGGCGCGAGGATGGCCAGGGCCAGTCCGGCGACGGGGTTGCGGTTCTCGTCGTTGCCGCCCCCGCCGCCGAAGATCATCCCGAAGGAGAGGAACTGCCCGATCGTCCCGATGACGCCGGCGATGGCCGCGGCCACGGACGCGGTGAGGATGTCGCGGTTGTAGACGTGCATGAGCTCGTGGCCGAGGACGCCCCGCAGCTCGCGCTCGTCGAGCAGGCCGAGGATGCCCTCGGTGCAGCAGACCGCGGCGTTCTCGGGGTTGCGCCCGGTGGCGAAGGCGTTGGGGGCCTGGGTCGGGGAGACGTAGAGCCGCGGCATCGGCTGGCCGGCGCGCGTCGACAGGTCACGGACGATCCGGTACATCGCCGGCGCCTCGGCCTCGCTGACCGGGCGGGCGTGCATCGCGCGGATCGCGAGCTTGTCGGAGTTCCAGTACCCGTAGAAGGTCGTCGCCAGCCCGATGAGGGCGAAGATCCAGAGGAACGCCGCCGACTGCAGCCAGCTCGCGACGAACCACCCGACGACGAGGAGGATGGCCCACATCCCGCCGAAAAGGGCGGCGGTCTTCAGGCCGTTGTGGTGCTTGTGCATGCCCCCTCAACGTGCGTGGGTGGCGCCGGTGTTCCGGGTCCCCGGGGTCAGCCGAGCAGGCCGAGGAGGGCGTGCGGGAGGGCGCTGGTGAGCACGAGGACGACGCTGCCCACGACGAGGACCACCCGGGTCGAGCGCATGCCGGGGAGGAGGGCGGCGGACGGCCCTTCCTCGCGGCGGACCAGCACTGCGAGCCACCGCAGGTAGACAGCGATCCCGAGCACGACGGCGACGACCGCCACCGCGACGAGCGGCCACAGCTCCGCCCCGACCACCGGCTGGAGCGCGACGACCTTGGCGACGAGCCCGATGACCCCCGGCGGCAGTCCGGCGAGGACGAGCAGCGCGAGGACGAGCGCGCCACCGCTCAGCGGGTCGCGGCGGAGCAGCCCGCGGTACCCGACGAGGGACGTGGGACCGACCCGGGTGACCGCCGCGAAGGCGAGGACCGTCGCCGCGGCGTAGACGAGGACGTAGGCCGCGGTCGCGCGCAGGCCCGCCGCGTCGAGCGCGGTGAGCGGGAGGACCACCCATCCGGCCTGCGCCACCGTCGACCAGGCGAGCAGCCGGGTGGGGTCGTCCTGCCGGAGCGCGAGGACGTTGCCGAGCAGGAGGGATGCCACGGCGAGCACCCCGAGCGGCAACAGGATCCGGTCGGCCCCGGTCCCCACGAGGGCCCCGACGACGACGGACAGCGCGGCGGCGGCCGCGACCTTGGAGGCGGTGGCGAGGAAGGCGGCCGTCCCCGTGTCGGCGGTCGAGAAGGCCTGTGGCGTCCACGCGTGGAAGGGCACGAGCGAGAGCTTGAAGGCGATGCCGCTGACGAGCACGGCGACCGCGAGGACGAGCACCGGGCGCTGCGTCGGGTCCGCCCAGGCCGCGCCGGCGGTCCCCGGCGAGAGGGCGGCGTCCCCGGTCGCCGTGACCCAGAGCGCGGCGCCGAGGACGAGGAGGGCGAAGGAGGCGAGCGAGGTGACGAGCAGGGTCAGCGCACCGTGCGCGGCGCGGGCCGTGCCCCGCAGCGCGACGAGCGCGACGACCGGGACGGTGGCGAGCTCGAGGGCGACGAGCCAGGACCCGAGGTCACGGGCCGCGGCCACCGCCACCCCACCGGTCGACGCCGCGAGGAGCAGCGCTGTCGTCACGACGCGGTCGCGGGGGGCGGTGCCGCCGTCGTGGAGCAGCGCCAGCGCCGCCGCGGCAGCGAGGAGGACCCCCGCCTGGAGGGTCGATGCCGCCGGGCCCGCGGTCCACAGGCAGGCACCGTCCGGGGCGGGGAGGCAGAGCGTGCGGAGAGGCTGCGCCGGGTCGCCGAACGACCCACGCAGGGCCAGCCCGGCGCCGACGACGAGGAGGACGGCGGCGACGGGGAGGGCCCAGCCGCCGTCGCGGCCCGGCCGGCGCGGGAGCACGGCGTCACCGAGCAGGACGACGAGCACCCCGGCCGCGGGCGCCAGCGCGGGGGCGAGGACGAGCCAGTCCACCGAGACGAGAGTGGTCACCGGGCTCCCCCGAGGCGGGCCACGGCGTCGGCGGTCACCGAGAGGACCGTCATCGGCAGCACGCCGAGGACGACGGCGGCCGTGGCGAGCACACCGAGCACGGCCCGCTCGACACCACGGGTGTCGGCCGTCGGGGAGCTGGCGGGGTCGGGGCGGTCCCCCACCCAGACCACCCGGGCGACGCGCAGCGCGTAGGCGGCCGCGAGTGCGGCGCCCACGGCGGCGAGGACCCCGCACGCGACGAGGAGCGCGTGCGGGCGGTCCGCGGCCGGCGCGAAGGCCGAGTACACCGCGAGGAACTCGCCCCAGAACCCGGCGAGGCCGGGGAGGCCGAGGCTCGCCGCGAGCCCGAGGACGAGGACGAACCCGAGCCGCGGCGAGGTCTCGCGCAGGGCCGGCCGCGGCACGGTGAGGTCGACGCTTCCCCACCGCTGCTTCAGGCCGCCGACGAGGACGAAGAGCAGGGCCGACACGACGCCGTGGGCCACGTTGGCGAACAGCGCGGCCTGGAGCCCGGTGTCGCTGCCGCTCGCGAGGCCGAGGACGACGAAGCCCATGTGCGCGACGGAGGAGTAGGCGATGAGGCGCTTGAGGTCACGCTCGAC
>DASSQJ010000220.1:0-6207 GCA_035702545.1 Phycicoccus sp. | reverse complement strand
ACCTCTTCGCTCTTCCAGCCGGTGTCGATGTCCTCGGCCTTCACCATCTCGAAGAGCAGGTGGGCGCGACCGCGAGTGGAGTGGGCCTCCTCGCGGGTGACCATGTAGCTCGGGCACATCGTGCCGGTGTCGACGTTGCGGCACTGGCCGACTCCGACGCACCGGCTCACGGCCCGGCCGAAGTCGTGGTCGTCGTCGGGGAACGCGAAGTGGGTGCGCACCGGGGTGAGCCGGATGCCCGGCCCCTCCCGCAGGTCGTCGGTGGGGTCGTGCGGCCGGACGACCTTGCCCGGGTTCATCATCCCGTCGGGGTCCCAGACGGCCTTGAACTCCCCGAAGGCGCCGACCAGCTCGGGACCGTACATCGTCTCGAGGAGCGCGGCGCGGGCCTGCCCGTCCCCGTGCTCGCCGGAGAGCGAGCCGCCGTACGAGGTGACGAGCCGCGCGGCCCGGTCGAGGAACTCCCGCCACTGCGTGACGCCGTGGGCGGTGCCCAGGCGGAAGTCGATCCGGCAGTGGACGCATCCCTGCCCGAAGTGTCCGTAGAGGGCGGCGTCGTAGTCGAACTCGTCGAGGAGGGCACGGAAGTCGCGCAGGTAGTCGCCGAGGCGCTCCGGGGGAACGGCCGCGTCCTCCCACCCGGGATGGGTGTCCGGCATGCCCGGGACGCGCGAGGTCGCGCCCAGCCCGGACTCGCGGACCTGCCAGAGCTTGGCCGCCTCCCACTCGTCGGTGACGACCTTGGTCGAGGGCGGGTCGTCGAGGGCGGCGCAGGCCTGCACGAAGCGGTCGGCCTGGGCGTCGGCGTCGGCCTTGTCGTCGGCCCCGAACTCGACGAGGAGGAAACCCTTCCCGTCGGGGAGCAGGTCCGCGTCCCCGGGATGCAGCCCCTTCTTCTTCATGAACTCGACGAGGAGATCGTCGATGCCCTCGCACGCCACCGGTCGGTGCTCGCGCACCATCGGCACGTGGTCCCCGGCGGTCGGCGCGTCGGGGAACCCGGCGACGACGAGGGTGCGCTGCGGACGGGCGTCGACGAGGCGGACCTTGGCCCGCAGGACGACGACGCACGTCCCCTCGGTGCCGACGAGGGCCTGGGCGAGGTCGAAGCCGTTCTCGTCGAGCAACCGGGGCAGGTTGTACCCCGAGACCCGGCGGGGGATCTGCGGGAACCCGGTGCGGATGGCGGCCAGGTGCCGGTCGCGCAGGTCGCGGAGGCCGGCGACGACGCGCCCGAGCTCGCCGCCCGCCTCGACCGCCGCGTCCTGCTCGGCGCGCGTCATCGGTCCCACGCTCAGCCGGGCCCCCCCGTACGTCAGCACGTCGAGCTCGAGCACCTGGTGCATCGTCAGCGGCCCGGGGCCGTAGAACTCGGCCATCACCGAGTGCGTCCCGCAGGAGTTGTTGCCGATCATCCCGCCGAGGGTGTTGCGGTTGTGGGTGGAGGGGTCCGGGCCGTAGGTGAGGCCGTGCTCGGCCGCGGCGTCGCGGAGCCAGTCGAGCGTGCAGCCCGGCTGGACCCACGCCGTCCGCGCCTCGGGGTCGATGGACTCGACCCGGTCGAGGTACTTGCTGAAGTCGATGACGACCCCGACGTTGCACGCCTGGCCGGCGAGGCTGGTGCCGCCGCCCCGGCTCGTCAGGGGTACGCGGTGCTCGCGGCACGCGGCGACGGTCGCGACGACGTCGTCCACGGTCTTCGGCAGCACGACACCGAGCGGCAGCTGCCGGTAGTTCGACGAGTCGGTCGAGTACGCGGCCCGGCTCCCGTCGTCGAAGCGGACCTCGCCCTCGATGCGCGCGGAGAGGTCGGCCGCGAGGGCCCGGGCCGTCTCGGGCAGGACCGGGGCCGGCTCCACCTCGTCGACGGTCCGTAGCCCGCGGTAGTGGCGGGGGAGGTCTGTCGTGGTCATGCGGCTCCTTCCGTGCCGACGCGGTGCTTCTCGAGGTCCGACCAGCGCACCTCGAGGCCGTGGCCGGGCCGGGAAAGGTCCGGCCGGAGTGCCCCGCCCTCGGGGAGCAGGGCACCGTCGAAGGCGAGCGCTTCGACCCGGACGTGGTCGGCGAAGTACTCGAGGTGGCGGGCGTGCCAGACGGCGGTCATCGCCTGCGCGCTCGCCTGGGGGGCGCAGTGGGCCGAGACGTCGAGCCCGGCGGCGTCGGCGAGCGCGGCGACCCGCAGCAGGCCGGTGATGCCGCCGACCCGGGTGACGTCGGCCTGGAGGCAGTCGACGGCGCCGGCGGCGAGGAGGTCGCGAGCGTGGGTGACGTCCCATCCGTACTCGCCGGCCGCGACGTCCATCCCGGCCGGTGCCCGCTCGCGGACCAGGCGCAGGCCGGCGAGGTCGTCGCTGCTCACCGGCTCCTCGAACCAGCGGACGCGGTCCTCGCCGAAGCGCTCCGCGAGGAGCAGCGCCTCCTTGACGCGGTAGGCGCCGTTGGCGTCGACGAACAGGTCGACGGCGTCCCCGACGGCGGTGCGTGCGAGACCGACCCGGTGCGGGTCGGCGTCCGGGTCGCTGCCGACCTTGAGCTTGACGGCGGCCAGCCCCTGCTCGGCCCAGCCGCGCAGCTGGTCGGCGAGGGCCCGGTCGGAGAGGCTCGTGAAGCCGCCGCTGCCGTAGGCCGGTACGTGGTCGTGGTACCCGCCGAGCAGGTCCACGAGGGAGAGCTCGAGCAGTCGCGCCTTGAGGTCCCAGAGGGCGAGGTCGACGGCCGAGATCGCGCTGCTGACGACGCCACGCCGCCCCTGGTTGCGCACGGCACGCGCCATCGCGCCCCAGGCGGCGCCGACCGCCATCGGGTCCCTCCCGACGACGACACCGGCGAGGGTGTCCTCGACGACCGCGGCCGTCGCGGGGGCGTTGTACGTGTAGCCCGTCCCGACGACGCCGCCGGCGTGGACGGTGACGACGACGAGGGTCGTCGCGTCCCAGCGGAGGGTGCCGTCGGACTCGGGTGCCTCGAGCGGGATGGTGAACGCTGCCGCGTCGACCCGGTCGACGCGGGGGGCGTCGGCGACCGTGGAGCCGGGTGCTCCGAGCGAGAGCTCCGGGTCAGTCACGACGCGAGGGTCCCAGCCGCGCGAAGAGCTCGGCCGCGATGGCCCGCGACCCCTCGACGACCATCCCCTTCCGACCCGGGTCACCGGCGAGGACCGCCTTGGCGACCCCCGTGGCCTGCTCGAGGGTCACGTGGGCGGGCAGCGGTGGGACGTTGCGGTCGACGTGGACGTCGAGGACGACGGGGCGGTCCGCCGCGAAGGCCTGGTCCCAGGCGGCGTCGACGTCCTCGGGCCGTTCGACGGTGATGCCCTCGAGCCCGAGGAGCCGGGCGTAGCCGGCGTAGTCCATCGGCTCGACGAGCTGGGCGGTGTCCCAGCGGGGGTCGCCGGCCATCCGCATCTCCCACGAGACCTGGTTGAGGTCCTCGTTGCGCAGGACGAGGACGACGAAGGTCGGGTCCTCCCACTCGCGCCAGTGCCGCTTGACGGTGATCAGCCCGTTCATCCCGAGCATCTGGAAGGCGCCGTCCCCGATGGTGCAGACGACGGGACGGTCGGGGTGGGCGAACTTCGCCGCCATCGCGTAGGGCATCGCGGCGAGCATCGTCGCGAGCCGGCCGGAGAGGTTGCCGAGCTGGTCGCGGCCGAGCCGGATGTGGTGTCCGTACCAGTCCGCGGTGGAGCCCGCGTCGGCGGTGACCACGGCCCGAGGAGGGAGCCGGTCGCTGAGCGAGACGTAGACGCGGCGCGGGTTCACCGGGTCGGCGTCGGCCATCGCGATCCTGCGCACCTCCTCCTCCCAGTCGCGCATCGCCGCGGCGATGCCGTCCTGCCACGAGCGGTCCTCCTGCTGCTCGAGGTGGGGCAGGAGGGCCTCGAGCGTCGCCTTCGCGTCGCCGTGGAGGTTGACCTCGGTGGGGTAGCGGATGCCGAGGTGCGCCGGCGAGGTGTCGATCTGGACGGCGCGGGCCTGGCCGGTCTCGGGGAGGAACTCGCCGTACGGGAAGTTCGTCCCGACGAGGAGGAGGGTGTCGCAGCCCTGCATCATGTCGTAGCTCGGCCGGGAGCCGAGGAGCCCGAGCTGCTGGGTGTGGAAGGGCACGTCCCCGGGGACGACGTCCTTCCCGAGCAGGGCAGTGATGACGCCCGCGCCGAGCCGCTCGGCGACGGCGAGGACCTCGTCGGTGGCCCCGCGCGCCCCCTGGCCGACGAGCATGGCGACCTTCGTCCCGGCGGAGAGGACCGCCCCGGCCCGGGCGAGCTCGTCCGCGGTCGGTGCGTAGCGGGGCGACGCGTAGCCGACACCGCTCCGGCTCACCCAGTGCTCGGCCGTGGGCTCCTCCATCTCCAGGCCCTGGACGTCCGCGGGCAGGACGACGACGGTGGGCCCGTGGTTGGCCTTCGCCACGCGGATCGCCTTGTCGAGCACCGTCTGGGCCTGCATCGGCGTCGTCACCGTCTGGACGAACTCGGCGACGTCGGCGAAGGTCCGCTCGAGGTTGAGCTCCTGCTGGAAGTCGCTGCCCGCGGCGACCCGGGCCTGCTGCCCGACGATCGCGAGGACCGGCTGGTTGTCGCCCTTGGCGTCGTAGAGACCGTTCATCAGGTGGATCGCCCCGGGCCCGGACGTCGCGATGCACACGCCGAGCTCGCCGGTGAACTTCGCATGGGCCGTCGCCATGAGCGCGGCCATCTCCTCGTGCGTCGGCCTGATGTACGTGAAGTCCTTGCCGTCCCGCTCGGCGCGGCCGAGGGCGCCGTCGAGGCCGCCGATCCCGTCCCCGGGGAAGCCGTAGTAGTGGTGCAGGTCCCACTCGATGAGCCGGTCGATGATGAAGTCGCTGACGGTGCGCATGCGCTGCCTCCCACGTCGGTCGACGGGTGTGTCGGGCAGGACGCGGTCGACGGCGGTGGCGACCGCGTCCCGGGAGCCGTGGGCGTCGCGGATGGGCGCCGACCGCGCACGCAGATACGTGCAGCAGTGCAACGACTCCACCCTGCTGCTACCCGGTGGAGCGCTGCGCAAACCCTGGGGCGCCTGTGAAGGCGGCGGGGAGGGTGGTGCCGGAGGGCTGCGGGGGCGGGTCCGACGCGCCGGCGGTCAGCGGTGGTGCAGCGAGTCCAGGTCGACGGTGAGGACGCCCGTCCCTCGGCCGGAGAGGGCGACCTCGTAGGCCCGGGGGTAGTCGACCGAGCCGTCGGGGCCGACGTGGAACTCGAGGACCCGGCGGGGACGCTGGAGCAGCCGCATCGCGTAGGCGGAGCCCGGCGGCATCCGCAGGGTCCGGGTGCGGGCTCCGATGGGCTCTCGGCAGCCGCCCCAGAGCGGCAGGAGCGGCCGGGCCCGGCCGGTGGGCTGGACGGTGACCTCGAGGCCGAGGACGCGCAGGGTCCTCGTCCCGCGCCCGGCGAGGAGGTGCTCCTGCGACGCGGGGTAGTCGACGACGCCCTCGTCGGTCACGGAGAACCGCACGTCGGAGGGTCGCTCCCGGGTCTGCTGGAACGCGAAGGTGCCCGCCGGCAGGTGCACGAGCGCCCCGCCGCGGACCGAGCCGTCGACGAAGTGGGCGAGCTGGCCCGGGATCCACAGCCACGGGTAGGTGAGCGCGCTGGTGTCGATGCGGATGTCGTGCATGGGCGTGCCTTCGTCGGTGACCGGAGCGGCGGGGGGGGTTCGCCACCGGTGAGGAGGCGCGAGGGGGCCGGCTGATACGTCGGCCTGGTTCGCTGCTGTACCGCGGGTCGTCGCCGGGGAGCGGGGTGGGTGCGCAGGACGGTCGTGGCCGGGTGAGCCGTACGGCCTGTTGGATACCCCTGGGGGTATCTGTTACTCTCGGTCGACAACTCTCCCCCACCATCATCGGAGGTACCCCATGTGCAGCCCCGCCACCTGCTACTCCTGCGGCAAGACGACCTGGTCCGGGTGCGGCATGCACGCGGACCAGGTCCTGGCCCGCGTCCCCGCCGAGGCCCGGTGCTCGTGCCACGAGGAGCCGGCCACGTCGTCGGCGCCCGGCTCCGCCTTCCGTCGGTGACCGCCCGGCCCGACCCCGGGCCACGCACCGCCGTCCGAGGTGGTCCCGCGCCGGAGCCGGTGTGGGACCGCCTCGGTCCGGTCACGGGGGCTGCGGCGAACCCGGCCGACCGTGCCGTCCCGGCCGACCGTGCCGTCCCGGTGGCCCCGGCCGACCCGTGGCAGGTGC
>DASSQJ010000219.1:0-2093 GCA_035702545.1 Phycicoccus sp. | reverse complement strand
GAGCCGTTCGGGCTCGTCATGGCCGAGTCCCTGGCCTGCGGGACCCCGGTTCTCGCCGCGCCGCGCGGCGCCGCCCCGGAGATCGTCCGACCCGGGCGGACCGGGTTCCTCTGCCGTGACACCGAGTGCCTCGTCGCCGCGGTCGGCTCGGTCGGCTCGCTGTCGAGGCAGGCCTGCCGGGCCGACATGGAGGAGCGGTTCTCGATCGAGCGGATGGCGCGCGACCACGTCGCCCTCTACGAGCAGGTCCTCGCCGGCGGCGCAGGGCGCCCGCGCGAGGGCACCGGTCGCGCCGTCCGCGCCGGCTGAGGGCCGCCCGATGGGCCGGCCGGTCCGGTCGCGGGACCCGGAGGCCACCGGTGACCGGAGGGACGTGCTCGGCCGGAGGGAGGGTGCCGGCCGGTACCTGCTGCGCACGGTCGAGGCGGTCGTCCTCGAGTGGGCGGCCCTCGGGGCGGGCGCCGGTGCGGTCCCCGTCGAGCTGCGCCGCCGTCTCGAGGAGCTTGTCGCCGCCGGCGTCGACGTCGCCGTCGTGGCACCGGACGCCACGGCCGCCGAGGTGCAGGCCCGGCTCCTCGCCGAGGCGCGCGGAGCCGGCGCCCTCCTGCTGGCGGCGCGGGACGGGCTCTTCGTCGTGGGCGTCTCCGGGACCCGGACCCTGCGTCGTGGCTCACCGCGCGGTGGCGGCGACGGGTTGTCCGGGGAGGTCCGCGCGGTCCTCGCCCGGCGGGGCACGACCGCGGCCCTCACCCTGGCCGTGACGACCGACAGCGGCACCGCCGACCACTCCCACCTCATCGGGCTCCTCGACGAGCAGCTGTGGCGGCGTCGGGCCGGCCGGGCCCCCGACATCGACGAGGACCCGGCGTGGGTCGTCGTCGCGGACACCGACGACGACGTGGGCCGCCGCGTCACCGACGCGCTGTTCACGCTCGCCGACGGGATGCTCGGCACCCGCGGAGCGTGCGCCGAGGCGTCCCGGGTCGGCGCCCGGCTCGTCCAGGTCGCCGGTGTCTACACCGGACGGGGGTCCGCCGAGCGGCTCCTCCCCGGACCGTGGTGGCCGGCGGCCCGGGTCACCGGCGGCCCGGACGCCGAGCGCCGGGTCCTCGACCTGCGGAGCGGGCTGCTCCTCCACGAACGCGCGCGCCACGGGCCCGACGGGGTGGCTCGGCAGCGGGAGGTGCGCCTGGCGTCCGCGGCGTCCCCGCGTCTCCTCGCGATGCGGCTCGAGGGTCCCGCTCACGCCGTCGCGCTCGAGCCACCGTCTGGGCCGACCCCGGCCGCCGCCGACCCGTGGTCGCGGGCAGGTGACGACGCGGGTCGCGGCGTCGCGGTCCTCGTCCGCGACCGGACGAGGGACGAGGGCGGCCTGCGCACCGTGGAGCGGCTCGCGACCTACGCGACCCACGCCGACTCGCCCGACGACGAGGACGCGCTGCGGGCCCGGCTCGACCGGGCCGCTGCCCGCGGCTTCGACGCCGCCCTGCGGGACCACCGGCGGGCCTGGGCACGCCGCTGGGAGGCGGTCGACGTCGAGATCCCCGGCGACGCCGGCCTCCAGCTCGCCGCCCGCCTCGCGCTGTTCCACCTGTGGGGCCTGGCCACGCGGGAGGACGAGGCCGCCGTCGGCGCGCGCGGCCTGTCCGGCACGGGGTACCGCGGCCACGTCTTCTGGGACGCCGACGTCTTCGTCATGCCTGCCCTCGTCACCCTCTCGCCGCGGTCGGCGCGGGCGATGCTCACCTACCGGCTGCGGCGGCTGCCCCGGGCGCGCGAGGCCGCTCAGGCCCTCGGCCGGGATGGGGCCCGCTTCCCGTGGGAGTCGGCGGAGGACGGGAGCGACGTCACCCCGCGCTGGATCCGCATCGGGCGGGAGCGGGTCGCCGTCCGGACCGGCGAGCAGGAGGAGCACGTCGTCGCCGACGTCGCCTGGGCGGCCGACCACTACGCGGCCTGGAGCGGCGACGGTGCGTGGCTGCGCGGTCCCGGGAGCGCCCTCGTCGTCGAGGCGGCGCGCTACTGGGCGTCCCGGTGCCGCGTCGACGGCGACGGCGTCGCGCACGTCGACGGCGTCATCGGCCCTGACGAGT
>DASSQJ010000218.1:0-4476 GCA_035702545.1 Phycicoccus sp. | reverse complement strand
GACTCCTGGAGCGAGGCGGCGGCGAAGACGGTGAGCGGGCCTGCGGGCCCCGACGCGGCGCCCGACGCGGCCGGGGTCGCCTGCGTGCCGGAGCCTCCGGTGGTGGCTCCGCAGGCCGTCAGGGCGAGCACCGCGACGGCGGCCAACGCCGCGGGCAGAGCTCGCGCAGCGCGTCGCCGGGTCACCGGGGCACCCCGATGACGACGTTGGTCGACTTGATCGACGCGATGGCGACGCTGCCCACCTCGAGCCCGAGCGCCTCCACGGCCTCCCGGGAGAGCAGCGAGACGATGCGGAAGGGCCCGCACTGCATCTCGACCTGGGCCATCACGGTGTCGGTGAGGACGCGCGTGACGATGCCCCGCATCCGGTTGCGGGCCGACTCGTCGGACACGTCCCCGACGGGGGCCGGCCTGGCGACCTCCTGGGCGACGCCGGCGAGGTCGGCGCCGGCGACGACGAGCCGGCCGGCGTCGTCACGGGTCGCGGCGAGGCGGCCGGAGTCGACCATCCGGCGCACCGTGTCGTCCGAGACCCCGAGGAGCTCGGCCGCCTCGGAGATCCGCAGTTGCGTCATATGAGCCACGATAGCGCCGCATCCGCGGGTTCGAGGGTCCCATTCGCGCGGACCACCCCGCTGCGCTGGACGGGGCGCTGCCCGGGGGAGAACAATTCGGCCAACGTGGGAGGCGGCCATGACCCCAGCCAACGGACTGCCGGACGTCGGCGACGACGACCTCCCTGCGGCGCTGCTCGAGGCGAGGAACCAGCTCCACGAGACGGGGGAGATCCTCCGAGTGCTCGGGCGCTCGGCATCCGACCTCGACCAGGTGATGCGCACCGTCACGGGGAGCGCCCGCCGCATCTCCCGGGGTGACGCCGCCGTCGTCTACCTCCTCGACGGCACCCGCCTCACGATCGGCTGGGCCTCGGGCCTCAGCGACGAGTACCGGCGGCACGTGAGGGAGCATCCTCAGAAGGCAGACCGGAAGACGCTCTCCGGACGGGTCGCCCTCGACCGCCGGACCCAGCAGGTGGCCGACGTCCTCGCCGACCCCGACTTCGGGCGCCGCGACCTGCAGCGCCTGGGTGGGTTCCGGAGCGTCATCGCGGCCCCGATGCTCGCCGACGACGACGAGGTCGTCGGGGTGCTCAACGTGTGGCGCTCCTCGGTCTCGCCGTACGACGACCGCGAGGTCGAGCTGCTCACGGCGTACGCCGCCCAGGCCGCCGTCGCCATCCGGACCGCCCGGCTGATGCGCGACCTCGAGGAGCACAAGGAGGCGCTGACCCGCCGGCTCGACCAGCTCGAGGCGCTCTCGGCGATCGGGGAGTCGGTCAGCTCCTCCCTCGACCTCGACGAGGTGCTCACGACCATCGTCACGCACGCCGTGGCGCTCGCCGGGGCCGACGGCGGGTCCATCCTCGAGCTCGACCCGGAGGCGCAGGTCTTCAGCGTGCGCAACACGTGGGGGACGGCGCCCGACCCGGAGCTGCTCGAGGGGGCGCGGGTCGGGCTCGACGACACGGTGGTCGGCCGGGCTGCGACCGAGCGCCGCACCCTCCAGGTCCCCGACCTCACGGAGGCCGCCAGCGACCCGTACCTCGACCTCCTGCGCGACGCCGGGTGGCGCTCGGTGGTCGCCGTGCCGATGCTCCGGCGCGAGCGGGTCGTCGGCTCGCTCGTCATCTGGCGCCGCGCGCCGGGGTCGGTCGACGACGACACCTGCGAGCTGCTCGAGACCTTCGCGTCCCAGTCCTCCCTCGCCCTGACGAACGCCCAGCTCTACCGGCGGCTGGAGCGGCAGAGCGAGGAGCTCGCCGTCGCCAGCCGGCACAAGTCGGAGTTCCTCGCCTCGATGTCGCACGAGCTGCGGACGCCACTCAACGCCGTCATCGGCTTCTCCGAGGTGCTCCTCGAGCGCATGTTCGGCGAGGTCAACGAGCGTCAGGCCGAGTACCTCGGCCACATCCACGCCTCCGGCAAGCACCTCCTCGAGCTGCTCAACGACATCCTCGACCTCTCCAAGGTCGAGGCCGGCCACATGGTCATCGAGCCCGCCGCGGTCGACGTGCGCGCCCTGGTGGACGCCACGGTGAGCCTCGTCCACGAGCGTGCCCTGCGGCGGGGGCTGGCGCTGGTCACCGAGGTCGGGGCCGACCTCCCCCTCGTCCACGCCGACGAGCTGCGGACCCGGCAGGTGGTGCTCAACCTCCTGACCAACGCCGTGAAGTTCACCCCGGAGGGCGGGACGGTCACCGTGCGGGCCGAGCCGGCCGGGGCCACCGTCGAGGTGTCGGTGGCCGACGACGGCCCGGGCATCTCCGCGGCGGACCAGGAGCGGATCTTCGAGTCCTTCCAGCAGGGCGAGCGGGTCATGGGGGCGCAGGAGGGCACCGGGCTCGGGCTGACCCTGAGCCGGCGCATCGTCGAGCTCCACGGCGGACGGCTCTGGGTCGAGAGCGAGCTGGGGCGCGGCAGCACCTTCCGGTTCACGCTCCCCGTCCACGAGGACGCGCGACGCGCCTGGGGCCCCGGCCCCGAGGGCGGCGGGCCCACGGTGCTCCTCGTCGAGGACGACCAGCGGTCCTCCGAGCTGGTGTCGGTCGTCCTCGCCGACCAGGGGTTCCGGGTGCTCACCGCCCCGACCGGCGAGGACGCCCTCGAGGTGCTGGACCGCGACGTCCCGTCCGCCGTCGTCCTCGACATCCGCCTGCCCGGCATCGACGGCTGGGAGGTGCTCGCGCGGGTCAAGGGTCAGCCCGCTCTCGCCCACGTCCCGGTCATCGTCGTCTCGATCCTCGACGAGCAGGGCCACGGCTACGCCCTCGGAGCCGACGACTACCTCGTGAAGCCGGTGCCCCGGGAGCGGCTCGTCGAGTCCCTGCGCCGGCTCGGCGTCGTCGCCGAGCGGGGGCGCCTCGTCTGGGTCGTCGACGCCGACCCGGCGTCCCGCTCGGCCCTCGCCGAGGAGCTGGAGGGCGGGGGATGGGCCGTCCTGACCTCCGGGTCGGTCGGCGAGGGACTGGGTCCGGCCCGCCGGCGGGTGCCCACGGCGGTGCTCGTCGACCTCCCGAGTGTCGCCGACGACGGCTTCGCCGGCATCCGTCTTCTCCACGCCGACGACGTCGTCGGGAGGACTCCCGTCGTCGCGCTCGTCCCCGACGACGGTGGCGGCGAGGGGTGGCACCGGGTCGCCGAGCAGGTGGCCGTCGCGGCGACCGTCGAGCAGGCGGCGGTGGGGGAGCTCCTCACGGTCCTCGACCGGGTCGCTGCGCCGAGCGTCGGCGGCGCGTCGTGACCGGCGCCCGGGTGCTCGTCGTCGAGGACAACGAGCGCAACCTCGAGCTCGTTCGCGCGGTCCTCGAGCACGCGGGCTTCGAGGTCCGCGGCGCCGGCACGGCGGAGGAGGCGATCACCGACGCCGTCGCGAACCCGCCCGACCTCGTCCTCATGGACCTCCAGCTCCCCGGCGGCGACGGCGTGGCCGGTCTGGAGTGGCTGCGCGCCAACCCCGTCACGGAGGCGATCCCCGTCGTCGCGCTGACGGCGCTCGCGATGCCGGAGGACAAGGAGCGGGTCCGTCGGGCCGGGTTCGACGGGTACCTGGAGAAGCCGATCAGCGTCCGGGACCTCCCGCACCAGGTCCGCGGCGCCATCACCCGAGGAAGGCCGGCACCATGAGCGCACCACCGACCGAGCAGCCACCCGTCGTCCTCGTCGTCGACGACCTCGAGGCGAACGTCACCCTGCTCGACGCGGTCCTCGCCCCGCGGGGGCACCGGGTGGTTCCCGCGTCGGGCGGGCGGGAGGCGCTCGAGGTCCTCGCCCGCGAGGAGGTCGACCTCGTGCTCCTCGACGTCCTCATGCCCGGGATGGACGGCTACGAGGTGTGCCGGCGCATCCGGGCCGACGAACGGACCGCCTTCCTCCCCGTCGTCATGATCACGGCGAGCGGTGACCAGGAGAAGCTGCGGGCCCTCGAGGCGGGAGCCGACGACTTCGTCACCAAGCCCTTCGACCACGCCGAGCTGCTCGCCCGGGTGCGGAGCCTGCTGCGGGTCAAGCGGTACCACGACACCGTGGAGTCGCAGGCGGCCGAGCTCGCGGCCTGGAACCGCGAGCTGGAGTCCCGGGTGGCGGCCCAGGTCGAGGAGCTCGAGCGGACCCGGCGGCTGCGGCGCTTCCTCTCCCCGCAGGTGGCCGAGCTCGTCCTCGCCGCCGGCGACGAGGAGTCGGTCGCCGCGGGCCACCGGCGCGAGATCACCGTCCTGTTCGCCGACCTGCGGGGGTTCACGCCGTTCGCGGAGACGGCGGAGCCGGAGGAGGTCTGGGAGGTGCTGCGCGCCTACCACGAGGCGATCGGCGACCTGGTGACCCGCTTCGAGGCGACCCTCGAGCGCTTCACCGGCGACGGCATCATGCTCTTCTTCAACGACCCGGTCCCCGTGGATGACGCGCCCGAGCGGGCGGTC
>DASSQJ010000217.1:0-3579 GCA_035702545.1 Phycicoccus sp. | reverse complement strand
ACGGCTCCCCGATGACCTCCGCCAGCGCCACGGACCGACGCCCGGCGAGCCGGTGCTGGAGGGGGACGGCGAGGACGAGCGGCTCCTCGAGCACCCGCTGCCAGGCGACGCCATGGCCGAGCAGCCGGTGCGCGGTCAGCTCGAGGTCCGCTCGACCCGTCGACAGCTCACGGGAGACCCGGCCCTCGTCGCCGACCGGCGTGCTCACGAGCCGGACCCGCACCCGGGGCAGCTCGGCGCGGAAGTCACGGACGAGGCCCGGGACCAGCCACGAGCCGAGGCTCAGCGGGAAGGCGAGCGTGACGACGCCGCCCTCGGGGTCGAGGAGCTCCTCGACCGCCGCGAGGCCGTCGTCGAGGGCGTTGACGAGGGCGTCGACGTGCCCCTTGAAGGCCGCGCCGGCGTGGGTCATCCGGAGCACGCGGCCGGAGCGGCGCAGCAGCGGGGTCCCGACCTCCTCCTCGAGCCGCGCGAGGGCCCGGGAGACCCCCGGCTGGCTCACCCCGAAGACCTCGCTCACCTCGGTGACGGTGTAGCCGTCAGCGACGAGCTGGAACCAGCGGAGCGCGTCGGTGTCCACATCCATGACGTTAGCGCATGGGACACATGCACGGATTTCATTTGACGCATACCGGCTGGCGGCGGACACTTGAACCATGACGAGCACGCTGTGGACCACCGTCCGGGACGAGCTGCGCGAGCGCCGTGAGGCCAAGGCCCACGAGCGCCGCCTCCGGGAGGACCTCGCCCCCTACGCGACGCCGGCCGAGATCGAGGACCTCCTCGACGCGGTCGACCGCGAGGACACCCCCGACGCCGAGGCCATCCGCTCCATCCTCCACGACAACCTCGCGCGTTACTACGCGGCGCAGGGCCCCCGTCAGCGGGTCGCCGGTCTCTGAGCCGTCCGGCTCACTCGACGACGTCGGGGAGGACCAGCCGCCCCACGGGACCGGGGTTCCAGGCCACCTCCCAGCGGAACCCGTCGGGGTCGGCGAAGTAGCCCGTGTAGCCGCCCCACGCACGGTGCTCGGCTCGGCCGACCCGGGCGCCCGCCCGAGCCGCCGACGCAAGCACCTCGTCGACCTCGGCCGGCGTGCGGACGTTGTGGGACAGCGTCATCGGCACGACCCCGGGGCCGGACCGGGGCTGTTCGCCCACCTCGGCGCTGAAGGCCCGCACGTCCCAGAGCGAGAAAACGAGCTGCGCGCCCGCCCGGAACATCAGGACCTCGGCCGGGTCCTCGAACACCGGCTCCCACCCGAGCCCCTCGACGTAGAACGCCCGCGAGGCGGTGAGGTCCTCGACCGCGAGGGTGACGAACGAGACGCGCTGCTCCATCCCCGGAGCCTGTCACGGCGCGGCGACAGCCCGGTGGTTCAGTCCTCGTCGAGCGCGGCCCAGTCGGACTTCTCGGGGCCGACCGCCTGTCCTTCGGGGCAGTGGGCCCGCAGGTCGCACCATCCGCAGAGCGGACCGGTCCGGGCGGGGAACAGGTCCGACTCGGCACCGCGCGCTGCGAAGTCGGCGTCGGCCCGGCGGGCGTCGCGCATGATGGAGCGGGCCTGCTCGACCTTGCGGGCCAGCGACTCCGGGGTGTGCTCGTGCGCCGCGACCGTCCCGGAGGGGACGTGGTGCAGCTCCACCCGCAACGCCGGGCGGCGGAACATCTTCCACACCGCCGCGGCGTAGAGCGCCAACGGGAGCGAGGTCCGGGCGTCGTCGTCGGTGGGCACCGCGCGTGAGGTCTTGTAGTCGACGACGACGAGCTCGCCGCCGGGTCGTTCGTCGAGCCGGTCGATACGACCCGTCACCCGCAGGTCGTCGCTGACGAACGCGACGGTCCGCTCGATGCCGACCGGCCGCCGCGACAGGCCCCCGGAGCCCAGGTAGGCGATGACCGCCTCACGGGTGCGCGTCCGCCACCGCCTCGACTGCTCGGCGTCACGGAAGCCGACGTCGATCCACGCCCGGTCGACGAGCCGGCCCCCGTCCTCGGCGCTCGGCGCGGGCAGGTCCCAGACGTCGCGGAGCGCGTTGTGCACGGCCACCCCGAGGGACGTGTGCGCCCGCTGCCGACGCTTGGGGGGCGCCGGCCGGTCGAGGTACTGCATGCGGTACCGGCGGGGGCAGTCGAGGAAGGCGAGCAGCTTGCTCGGGCTGCCGCCCCACAGCGGGGCGGGCATGCCGGGGAGCGCCTCCTGGGCGCTGCCCTCCCCGACCGCTGTCGTCATGCATCGACGCTAGCCGGTGGCACCGACGGCCCGGGGTCGTCGTCCCCAGGACGCGCCGGGGAGTGACAGACTGCCCGGATGGCCATCAGTGCGTTCGACCTCTTCTCGGTGGGGATCGGCCCGTCGAGCTCGCACACCGTCGGGCCGATGCGCGCCGCGCACCTCTTCGCCACCGGTCTGCGGGACGACGGCCTGCTCGAGCGGGTGGGTCGGGTGCGGGCCGAGCTCTTCGGCTCGCTCGGGGCGACCGGCCACGGCCACGGCTCGGTCAAGGCCGTCGTCCTCGGGCTCGAGGGCGAGGCACCGGAGACCACCGACCCGCGCGCCGCCGAGGGCCGGGTGGAGACGCTGCGCGATGAGCGGCGCCTGCACCTCGCCGGGACGCACGACGTCGTGTGCGACCCGGACACCGACGTCGTCCTCCACCGCCGCGCCACCCTCCCGTTCCACAGCAACGGGATGCGCTTCACCGCCTGGACCACCGACGACCCCGCCGAGGACGAGGAGCCACTGCGCACGCGCGAGTACTACTCGGTCGGCGGCGGGTTCGTCCTCGACGAGGACGAGGTCGGCGAGGGGGTGCTCGTGCCCGACCACACCGCGGTCCGGTACCCGTTCACCTCCGGCGACGAACTGCTCGCCCGGTGCGACGAGTCCGGGCTGCCCGTGAGCGGCGTCATGCTCGCCAACGAGACTGCCTGGCGCAGCGAGCAGGAGGTGCGCGACGGCCTGCTCCACCTCTGGCAGGTGATGCAGGAGTGCGTCGACAACGGCTGCCGGACCGAGGGCGTCCTCCCCGGAGGGCTCAGGGTGCAGCGGCGGGCGCCGCGCCTGGCGCGCCAGCTGCGCTCGGAGCACGGCGGGGACCCGCTGGCCGCCATGGACTGGGTGACGCTCTACGCGCTCGCGGTCAACGAGGAGAACGCCTCCGGGGGGCGGATCGTCACAGCCCCCACCAACGGTGCGGCGGGCATCATCCCCGCCGTCCTCCACTACTACACGCGCTTCGTCCCCGGCGCCGACGACGAGGGCGTGGTCCGCTTCCTCCTCACCGCCGCCGCCATCGGGAGCCTGTACAAGGAGAACGCCTCGATCTCGGGGGCCGAGGTCGGCTGCCAGGGCGAGGTGGGGTCCGCGTGCTCGATGGCGGCGGGCGCCCTCGCCGAGGTGCTCGGCGGGACGCCCAAGCAGGTCGAGAACGCGGCCGAGATCGGCATCGAGCACAACCTCGGGCTGACGTGCGACCCGGTCGGCGGGCTGGTCCAGATCCCGTGCATCGAGCGCAATGCCGTGGCCTCGGTCAAGGCGATCACGGCCGCCCGCATCGCGCTGCGTGGCGACGGGC
>DASSQJ010000216.1:0-10867 GCA_035702545.1 Phycicoccus sp. | reverse complement strand
CCGCCGCCGGTCTCCTCGCCCTCACCGGCGTGGATCGACTGGAAGTGGTCGATGTAGCCGTCGGGCTCGTTGAAGTTGCCGTCGTGGTCGTAGTCGTAGCGGTCCCAGACGTCGAACTTCGCGAGGTAGGCCTCGATGTCGGCCTGGGACTTGCCCGCCGCCACCTGGGCGTTGTACCAGGCGTTGACCGAGTCGCGGACGAAGAGCCAGGTGCGGGCGCAGACGATGCCGCCGCAGTAGTTCGAGCCGTAGTACGCCTCGTTGAACGGCACCTGCGTCCAGTCGGTGACGTCCCCGTTCACGGTGTACCGGTTCGAGCTCTGCTCCTTGTAGAAGTTGCGCATCGAGACCGCGCCGGGTGCGTCGGAGAAGAGCATGGTCGAGTAGTAGGCGGGCGTGAAGTCCGGCGCCCAGATCGTCGAGTTGTCGACCGTGCGGTCGGGCTGCGGGATCTGGTTGCGCTGCGGGCCCGCGGTACCGCCGTAGGTCGGGCTGACCTGGTTGCCGAACTCGCCGAGCACGCTCCAGATGGAGTCCTCACCCTCACGGGCCAGCTCGACGTACTGGCCCTTGGCCACCTTGCCGACCTTCGCGTCCTGGGGGATCTTGCCGGCGAGCTGCATCTGCTTGCCGAGGGCCCGCTGGGCGGCCTGCTTGTCGGCCTTGGGGTTCGGGAGGCTGTCGGAACGGCCCTTGGCGAAGCCGGAGTCCGGCGGTTGGGCCGAGGCGGCGGCCCCGGCGGCGGCGTTCGAGACGCCGAGCAACGACGTCGCCGTGGCCGCGACAGCCGCCACGAGCGAGATGGTGATCCTTCGCATGCACCCTCCTGGGTGAGGAACCAGGGCGGGCCCTGCCGCTCGCCCGAATCGAGACTAGGGACGCGGGGCAGATCCGGCCACCGGTGGAGCCGAGACCACGGTCACAACCGTGCGGCGTGGCTAGGGTTCGGGCCATGGCTCCCCGCGTCATCCACACCGCGCAGGCGCTCGTCGACGCCGTGATGGAGGTCCCCCGCCTCCCGCACCGCGGCGGCAACGTCATGGCGACCTCGTACCGACGATACGCAGGAGGGGCGGTCAACGTCCTGCTCGCCGCGGCGCGGTCCGGCGCCCGCACGGTGCACGCCGGCTCGATCGGGACCGGGCCGAACGGGGACCTCGTCCGGCGGGTCCTTTCCGCCGAGGGGGTCGAGGTGTCGGCACCCCAGGTCGAGGGACTCGACACCGGTGTGTGCGTCGTGCTCGTCGAGCCGACCGCCGAACGCAGCTTCGTCACGACGCAGGGAGCGGAGCGGCAGGTGAGCGTCGCCTCGCTGGCGACGTCGGCCCCGACGGTGGGGGACCTCGTGTGCATCAGCGGGTACAGCCTCGTCGGCCGCACCCGGGACCCGCTCGTCGAGTGGGTGACCGGCCTGCCGACCGGGGTCGACGTCGTCCTGGATCCGGGGGCGACCTTCGTCGAGGTCGCCGAGTCGGTGCGCGACGCCGTCCTCGCCCGGACGACGGTGTGGACGGGGAACGCGGAGGAGACCGAGGGCCTCGCCGGGGTGTCGGGCCTGCGCGAGGCCGCGGAGGTCGTCGTGTCCCTCCTCCCGGAGCGCGCCGTCGTCGTCGTCCGCGACGGACCGCGCGGCTGCCTCGTGCGCGAGGCCGGCGGTGAGACCTTCCTCCACGGCTACCCGCAGCGCCCGGTCGACACGAACGGCGCCGGCGACACGCACACCGGAGTGCTGCTCGCCGAGCGGGTGTCCGGGGCCGGCTGGGTCGACGCGGCGGCCCGGGCGAACGCCGCCGGAGCCCTCAAGGTGACCCGGCGGGGCCCTGACACCGCTCCCACCCGTGCCGAGATCGACGAGTTCCTCCGTCGCCACCCGGCCGCGTCATGACCCCTCCGAGGGCCGCCGGGGGCCCCCGGAGGGCCCGATGTGGGGCCGGTGGGACTGACGTGACCAAAGGTATGGAAATAGTCAGGAGAAAGTAAAAAAGGTAAAGAAAAGTTCAAGAAACGGCAGGACGAAGCCCGGGTTCCTCCTGCACAATCGAGGTAACGCAAGGCCGCCGACCGGGCAGGGACGGAAGGGGGCCTGGCGAGCGACAGGGCCGACACTCTGAGGCGGGGTGTCGGCCTTGTCATGTCTCGGGGATGCAGCAGCCCGGCCCGGTTCCCTTCTCCCGCAGGGCCATCCGGCAGCAGCCTTCGAGCCGGCGGTGCGGGGGGGCGGGCGTCGGACCGATCAGCGCAGCCGCGCGAGGTCCTCCCGACAGCGCCGCTCGAACCCCTCGAGCTCGGTGAGGGCGGCCTCGATGTCGCGGCGACGCTGCTCGAGGTCGGCACGCCGCTCGTCGATCTGGGCCAGGACGTACTCGAGCTGGTGCCGCTTGCCCCGCGGGGCGTCGTAGAGGTCGATGATCGTGCGGATCTCCTCGAGGGGGAAGCCGAGCCGCTTGCCCCGGAGGATGAGCCCCAGCCGGGTGCGGTCCCGCCGGTGGTAGAGGCGGGTGGTGCCCCGTCGTTCGGGGGAGATGAGCCCGAGCTCCTCGTAGTGCCGGACGGTGCGGTGGGTGACGCCGAACTCCTCGGCGACCTCCGCGATCGACCAGGGGCGGTCGGCGGGGGCGTCGCGTGTCGTCGCGGGGGTTGGCATACCGGCGAGTATTGCTTTACGTTTACGTCAACGTCAAGAACGTGACCCATCAGTGCCGCACGACCCGGGCGGCCCACCGACGCGAAGGGGCGCCGATGTTCGAGCTGAGCCAGGACCACGAGGACTTCCGGGCGGTGGTCCGCGAGTTCGCGGCCGACGCGGTCGAGCCGCACGTCGCCAAGTGGGACCGGGACCACCACTTCCCCGCCGACCTCGTGCCGCAGATGGGCGACCTCGGCCTGTTCGGGCTCGTCGCCCCGGAGGCGTACGGCGGCTCGCTCGAGCACGCCGAGGGCGGGGCGTTCACCAGCCTGTGCATCGCCATCGAGGAGCTGGGGCGGGTCGACCAGTCGGTCGGCATCACCCTCTCGGCCGGCGTGGGGCTCGGCATCAACCCGATCCTCACCTACGGCACCGACGTGCAGAAGGGGCAGTACCTCCCCGACCTCGTCGCAGGCCGAGCCCTCGCCGGCTTCGGGCTCACCGAGCCGGAGGCCGGCTCCGACGCGGGCGCGACGCGCACCCGCGCCGTCCTCGACGACGGCGAGTGGGTCGTCGACGGCGCGAAGGCCTTCATCACGAACTCCGGGACCTCCCTCACGTCCGTGGTCACCGTCACGGCCCGGACCGGGACCCTCGAGGGTGGGCGACCGGAGATCTCCGCCATCATGATCCCCTCCGGTACACCGGGGTTCGTCGTCGAGCCCGCCTACGACAAGATGGGCTGGAACATCTCGGACACGCACGGCCTGTCCTTCGACGGGTGCCGCGTGCCGGAGGAGAACCTGCTCGGCGAGCGGGGGCGCGGCTTCCACCAGTTCCTCAAGACCCTCGACGACGGACGCATCGCGATCAGCGCGCTGGCGCTCGGCCTCATCACCCGGATGCGCGAGGAGGCCGCCGCCTACGCCGCGACCCGCACCGCCTTCGGGCGTCCCATCGGGGTGAACCAGGGCGTCGCCTTCCCCGTCGCCGACCTCGCCGTCATGGAGGACGCGGCCCGCCTCCTCACGTACCGGGCCGCGTGGCTCAAGGACGAGCACGAGGCGGGCCGCCGCTCGGTCGAGGAGGTCAAGCAAGCCGCGGCGCGGGCCAAGCTCTACACGTCCGAGGCGGCCGTCACCGCGACCCGGATCGCGACCCAGGTCTTCGGTGGCAACGGCTTCATGGAGGAGTACCCCGTGGCCCGGTTCTACCGGGACGCCAAGATCCTCGAGATCGGCGAGGGGACCTCCGAGGTGCAGCGGATGGTCATCGCCAAGGGCCTCGGCCTCCTCGCATGAGCGAGCACGACCCACGGGTCGCCGACGTCCGGGCCCGCCTCGCCGCAGCGCACGAGGCCTCGGCGCGGCCGCCGGAGCGCGCCAAGGCCAAGCTGGAGTCGCAGGGCAAGCTCTACGTCCGCGACCGGCTCGCCCTGCTCCTCGACGCGGGCTCCTTCGTCGAGGACGGGCGGTACGCGAACGCCCTCGCGCCCGGCCTGCCCGCGGACGGCGTCGTCACGGGTCGCGGGACGGTGGACGACCGGCCGGTCGTCGTCATCGCGAACGACCCGACCGTCAAGGCGGGGTCCTGGGGAGCCCGCACCGTCGAGAAGATGGTCCGCGCGACCGAGACGGCGCTGCGCGAGGAGCTCCCGGTGTTCTGGCTCGTCGACAGCGCGGGGGCGCGGATCACCGACCAGGTCGAGATGTTCCCGGGCCGTCGCGGCGCCGGGCACATCTTCCACAACCAGGTCGCGCTCTCCGGGAAGGTGCCCCAGATCTGCTGCCTCTTCGGCCCGTCTGCGGCCGGGGGTGCCTACATCCCGAGCTTCTGCGACCTCGTCATCATGGTCGAGGGCAACGCCTCGATGTACCTGGGCAGCCCGCGGATGGCCGAGATGGTCGTCGGCGAGAGGGTCACCCTCGAGGAGATGGGCGGTGCGCGGATGCACTGCACCGTCTCCGGGGTCGGCGACCTGCTCGCCCACGACGACGCCGAGGCGATCGAGCTGGCCAGGCTCTACTTCTCCTACGTGCCGGACTCGTGGCGTGTCCAGCCCCCGGCGTACCACGCGGAGGAGCCGTCGACCCCGCTGACCCGGGAGACGGTGCCGGAGCGCGAGAGCCAGCCCTTCGACGTCCACGACGTCATCGACGGCCTCGTCGACGACGACAGCTTCTTCGAGATCAAGCCGCTCTTCGCCGCGGAGCTCGTCATCGGCTTCGCCCGGATGGCCGGGGAGACCATCGGCATCGTCGCCAACAACTCGGCGGTCCGCGGGGGCGTGCTCTTCACCGACTCCGCGGACAAGGCCGCCCGGTTCATCTGGCTCTGCGACGCGTTCTCCATCCCCCTCGTCTACCTCGCCGACGTGCCCGGGTTCATGATCGGCTCCGAGGTCGAGCGCGGGGGCATCATCCGCCACGGCGCGAAGATGGTCTCCGCCGTGGCGTCGGCCACCGTGCCGCAGTTCTGCGTCGTCGTGCGAAAGGCCTACGGCGCCGGGCTGTACGCGATGGGCGGGCCGGGGTTCGCGCCCGACGCGACGATCGCCCTGCCGACGGCGCGCATCGCCGTCATGGGGCCGGAGGCGGCGGTCAACGCGGTCTACGCGAACAAGATCGCCGAGCTCGAGGCGGCCGAGGGCCCGGAGGCCCGGGACGCCTTCGTCGCCGCCCGTCGCGCCGAGTACGAGGAGGACGTCGACCTCGAGCGGCTGGCGGCCGACCTCGTCGTCGACCAGGTCGTCGAGGCCGACGAGCTGCGGACCGAGCTGTTGCACCGGCTGCGCTACGCCGCCCGGCGCGACCGGCACTTCGCGACCAAGCGCCGCGACGTCCCGCCGGTCTGAGCCTCCGGTGCGCGCCCTCGTCGTCGGCCTGCTCGGCGTCGAGGCTGCGGCGGTGGCGGTCGTCGCACTCGTGTGGGTGCTCGGCGGCGCGGGGGCGGTCGGGGTGACGGGGACCGGCCGGCTGCTCGTCGTCCTCGCCCTCGTCGTCGACGCGGCCGCCCTCGCCCTGGCCGCCGTCGCGGTCGGCCGAGGCTGGTGGCGCGCGGAGTGGTGGGCGGTCCTCGTCGTCCTCGTCAACCTCGCCACGACAGTGACCGACGTCCTCGGTGGTGCCGGGCTCGCGTTGTTCGTGCCCCTCCTCCTCACCCTGGGCCTGCTCGGCGCCCTCATCGCCTCGGGGCGCGGAGGCGTGCCGCCCGGCACCGTCGAGCCGTAGGGAGCACGGCGGCCCCGCCCGCCGTGCCGGGGGCGGCCGGGCGTCCGGCCCGCGGTCAGCACCCGGGGCACGTGGGGATTGACAATTCGCCGGACGTGGAACATTGTTTCATCATGCGTGGAAATGTGATGGAGCCCGGACGCGGTCCCACCGAGCTGAGCCCCGGGAGGACGCGTGCCGTCCTCGTCGTGGTCGCCGTCGCCCTGATGACCGTCGTCTCGGCGGTGAGCGGCCTGAACGTCGCCCTCCCGGACCTGGCGCGCTCGACCGGCGCCAGCCAGACCGAGCTGACGTGGATCGTCGACGCCTACACGGTCGTCTTCGCCGGACTGCTCCTGTTCGCCGGAGCCCTCGGCGACCGGTTCGGCCGGCGCCGGCTGCTCGCCGTCGGCCTCGTCGTCTTCGGAGCGGCCGCCCTCGCGGGCTCCCTCACCGAGGACCCGACGGCGCTCATCGCGGTCCGCGCGCTCATGGGGCTCGGGGCGGCCGGCATCATGCCGACGACCCTGTCGGTCATCACGACCTCCTTCGGTCCGCACGAGCGACCGAAGGCGATCGGGGTGTGGGTCGGCGTGGCCGGGGGCGGGGCCGTGCTCGGCCTCTTCGCGACCGGCCTGCTCCTCGAGTGGTTCGCGTGGAACTCCTTCTTCGTCCTCAACGTCACCCTCGCCGCCATCGCCCTCGTCGGCACCCTCGCAGTCGTCCCCGACTCGGTCGACCCCGGCGCCGACCGGCTCGACGTCGTCGGAGCCCTGCTCTCGCTCGTCGCCGTGGCGGGTGTCGTCCTCGGGATCATCGAGGGCCCGGAGCGGGGGTGGGCCGACCCCCTGACCGTCGGCGCCCTCGTCGCCGGCGTGGTGGCCGGCGTGGCGTTCGTCCGCTGGGAGCTGCGCCACCCGCACCCGCTGCTCGACCCCCGCCTGTTCCGCCTCCGCGGCTTCTCGGCCGGGAGCCTGACGATCACCGTCCAGTTCTTCGCGAGCTTCGGCTTCTTCTTCACCGTCCTGCAGTACCTGCAGTTCGTCGTCGGGAAGAGCCCGCTCATGGCCGCTGTCGCGCTGCTGCCGCTGCCCTTCGTCATGATCCCGCTCGCCCGCAACGCCCCCCACGTCGCCGCCCGGATCGGCTTCCGCCGGGTCGCGCCCGTGGGGCTGCTCCTTACGGCGGCCGGCCTGGCGGTCGTCTCCCGCTCCGGGACCGAGCTCGTCTACGGGTGGTTCGCCCTCGGCCTCGTCGTCTTCGCGGCCGGGATGGCGCTCGCCGGCACGCCGTCGACGACGGCCATCACCGAGGCACTGCCCGACGCGAAGCAGGGGGTGGCCTCGGCGGTCAACGACACCGCCCGCGAGCTCGGCAGCGCCCTCGGCATCGCCATCCTCGGCAGCGCCCTCAACCAGGCGTACCGCGACGGGATGGCCTCGGCCGTCGCCCCGCTGCCGGACGCGGTCCGCGAGGCCGCCCTGTCCTCGGTCGCGTTCACCACGTCGCCGCAGGTGGCCGCCGCGGGCGACGCCGCGACACCGCTCGTCGAGGCGGCGCACTCGGCGTTCGTCGACGGCGTCGGTGTCGCCCTCCTCCTCGCCGCGGGCGTCGCGGCGCTCGCGGCGGTCGTCGTCTTCCTGCTCTCCCCGCGGCCCGGCGGCGCCGCGTCAGCCGCCCGCGCGCAGGTCGTGCCAGCGCAGGCCGAGCTCGATGACGAGCTCGCGCAGCAGCGGGAGGGAGACGCCGACGACGTTGCTCGGGTCCCCCTCGACGGCGGCGACGAACGCTCCACCGAGCCCGTCGATCGTGAAGGCGCCCGCCACCCGTAGCGGCTCGCCGGTGGCGACGTAGGCCTCGACCTCCTCGTCCGAGAGGTCGGCGAAGTGGACGACGGTGGATGCCGTGCCGCCGACGAGCCCCCCGCTGCCGCCGGCGTCCGGCGCCCGCCGGTCGACGAGCCAGTGCCCGGTGTGCAGCGTGCCGGTGCGGCCGCGCATCCGGCGCCACCGGGCGACGGCCTCGATGGCGTCGGCGGGCCGGCCGTGGACCTCGCCCTCGAGCTCGAGGACCGAGTCGCAGCCGAGGACGAGGTCGGCACCGTCGACGTCGTCGGGGCCCAGGCCGCGGACGACGTCCTCGGCCTTGGCGCGGGCGAGCAGGAGTGCGACGTCGGCGGCGGCGAGCGGCCCGTGCAGGGCCACCGCCGCCGAGAGCACGGCGTCCTCGTCGACCGAGGACACCCGGACGAGGGGGTCCAGTCCGGCCGCCCGGAGCGTGGCGAGCCGGGCCGGCGACGCCGAGGCGAGGAGCAGGGTGACCGTGCTGGAGCGCATGGCCGACAACCTAGCCGGGGCACGGCACCCTGGCCGTCCACCCCGGTTCGAAGCTGTCCACTACAAGGCGTAGTATTCCGGCAGGCCCCGCGGCCGTCGGGGCACACCAGGAGGCACCAGGTGGCCGGATCAGACCGCGACCTCACCCCGCTCGCTCCCGTCGGACTGGGACGCACCCGGTCCGGTCCGGTCCGCCAGCAGCGGCCCGTCTACGTCGACCTACTGCCGCCGTGCAACGCCGGCTGCCCGGCGGGGGAGAACATCCAGGCCTGGCTCGGGCTGGTCCGTGACGGCCGTGAGGAGGAGGCCTGGCGGGCGCTCACCGCGGACAACCCGCTGCCGGCCATCCACGGTCGGGTCTGCTACCACCCCTGCGAGAGCGCGTGCAACCGCGGCGAGCTCGACGGTGCGGTCTCCATCCACGCGGTGGAACGGCACCTCGGCGACGTCGCGATCGAGCGCGGCTGGCGCTTCGACCCGCCGGCGGAGCGGACCGGACGCCGCGTCCTCGTCGTGGGCTCGGGCCCGAGCGGGCTCTCGGCCGCCTACCACCTGGCCCGCCTCGGCCACGACGTCGTCGTCCGTGACCTCGGCGCCGAGCCCGGCGGGATGATGCGCTACGGCATCCCCGCGTACCGGCTCCCGCGCGCGGTCCTCGACGCGGAGATCGCGCGGATCCGCGACCTCGGCGTCGTCTTCGAGCAGGGGCACCGGGTCGAGGACCTCGAGGCGGAGCGCCTCGCCGGGGGCTTCGACGCCGCCTTCGTCGCCGTCGGGGCGCACCTGTCCAAGCGGGTCGACATCCCGAACCAGGACGCCGGGCGGGTGCTCGACGCCGTGACCTTCCTCCGGGGCGTCGCCTCCGGCGAGCGCGACACCCTCACCGGCCGGGTCGCCGTCTACGGGGGCGGCAACACCGCCTTCGACGCCGCCCGCGTCGCCCGCCGCCTCGGGGCCGACGACACCGTCATCGTCTATCGGCGGACCCGCGAGCAGATGCCCGCCCACGAGGACGAGGCCGCCGACGCGGAGGAGGAGGGGATCCGCGTCAACTGGCTGCGCACCATCGCCTCGATGGGGGAGGACGAGCTCACGGTCGAGGTCCAGGAGCTCGACGACACCGGGCGCCCGCACGGGACCGGCCGGTTCGAGACCCTGGCGGCCGACACCGTCATCCTGGCCCTCGGCCAGGAGAGCGACACGGCGCTGCTCCGCACCGCGCACGGGGTCGGCTTCGACGGCGACGTCGTCGTCGTCTCGCCCACCACCCTGATGACCGGTGCGCCCGGCGTCTTCGCCGGCGGGGACGCGGTGCCGAGCGAGCGGACGGTCACCGTCGGCGTCGGCCACGGCAAGAAGGCGGCCCGCAGCATCGACGCCTGGCTGCGCGGCGACGCGTACGCCCCCGCGCCGAAGCACGACCGGGCCGACCTGGAGCGGCTCAACCTCTGGTACTTCGGGTTCCACGAGCGGCGCAGCCAGCCCGAGCTCGACCCCGCCGAGCGGGTCCGCGCCTTCGACGAGGTGGTGGCGGGGCTCACCGCCGACGAGGCGCGGTTCGAGGCCGGGCGCTGCCTCTCATGCGGCAACTGCTTCGAGTGCGACGGCTGCCTCGGCTCCTGTCCGGAGGACGCCGTCGTCAAGCTCGGACCCGGACTGCGGTACCGGTTCGACTACGACCGCTGCACGGGGTGCGGCACGTGCTACCGGCAGTGCCCGGTGCACGCCATCGACATGGTTCCGGAGGGCTGAGCGGTGCGGGCGACGATCGACGGGAACGAGGCCGCGGTCAACGTGGCCTACCGTCTCAACGAGCTGTGCGCGATCTACCCGATCACCCCGTCCTCGACGATGGCCGAGCTCGCCGACGAGTGGTCCAGCCACGCCCACCCGAACGTCTGGGGGACCGTGCCGAGCGTGGTCGAGATGCAGAGCGAGGGCGGGGCGGCCGGCGCGATGCACGGGGCGCTCCAGGGCGGGGCGCTCGCGACGACGTTCACGGCCTCGCAGGGCCTGCTCCTCATGATCCCCAACATGTACAAGATCGCCGGGGAGCTGACGTCGACGGTCTTCCACGTGGCCGCCCGGTCGATCGCCGCGCAGGGCCTGTCGATCTTCGGCGACCACGCCGACGTGATGGCGGTGCGGCAGACCGGGTTCGCGCTGCTCTCCTCGGCCTCGGTCCAGGAGGCCCACGACCTCGCCCTCGTCTCGCAGGCCGCCACGCTGCGGACCCGCGTGCCGTTCGTCCACTTCTTCGACGGCTTCCGCACCTCGCACGAGCTCAACACCATCGAGCTCCTCGACGACACGGTCCTGCGCGCCGTCGTGCCCGAGGAGCTGGTCCGGGAGCACCGGATGCGCGCGCTGAGCCCGGAGCGGCCGTGCGTGCGCGGCACCGCGCAGAACCC
Source organism: Phycicoccus sp. (assembly GCA_035702545.1). Classification (GTDB taxonomy): domain Bacteria; phylum Actinomycetota; class Actinomycetes; order Actinomycetales; family Dermatophilaceae; genus DASSQJ01. The sequence continues at coordinate 285 of DASSQJ010000216.1, read as the reverse complement.
GGACGTCTACTTCCAGGCCCGGGAGACGGTCAACCCCTACTACGCGAGGGTCACCGACGTCGTCCAGGACGTCATGGACGAGGTGGCCCGTCACACGGGCCGCGGCTACCGGGTCGTCGAGTACGCCGGCCACCCGGAGGCCGAGCGCGTGCTCGTCGTCATGGGCTCGGGCGCGCAGACGGCGCGCGAGACCGTGGACCACCACGTGCGCGCGGGGGAGCGGGTCGGCGTCGCCCAGGTCCGGCTCTACCGGCCGTTCCCGGCCGCGCAGCTCGTCGCCTCACT
>DASSQJ010000215.1:0-3250 GCA_035702545.1 Phycicoccus sp. | reverse complement strand
CTACCGGGAGTGGAACCTCGCGAACACCGACCGCCTCATCCGTCGCTACGACGGGGTGCCCGAGCTGCTCGGGAGCCTGGGGGAGGCGGGCGTCACGACGGCCGTCGTCACCTCGAAGCGGCGCGAGACCGCCCGGCTCGCCCTCAGCGGCGTCGGGGTCGACCACCTCGTCGAGGTCGTCGCGGCCCTCGAGGACACCGACCGGCACAAGCCCGACCCGGCGCCCCTCCTCCACGGCGCGTCCCGCCTGGGTGCCGACCCGGCCGGGTGCGTCTACGTCGGCGACGCGGTCGTCGACGTCCTCGCCGCCCGCGCCGCCGGGATGGGTGCCGTCGCCGTGACCTGGGGGGCCGGCGACGCCGCCGCGCTCGCGGCCGCCGGGCCCGACGCCGTCGTCGACGACGTGCCCTCCCTCGTCGCGTTCCTCCTCGGGACCCCAGGGACCTAGACTCCGCCCGTGCACGCCACCCCCGCGTACGAGCGCAACCGGCACGTCGAGCTCCACTCCCTCATCGAGGCGGTCACCGCGTACGCGGAGCGGCGGATCCGGATGGAGCCGCCACTGGACCGGCCCAAGTCCCGCGAGGAGCTCGACGAGGCGGTCGGCGGGACCATCACGGCGGAGGGGATCGGCGGGCTCGCGGCGATGCGGCTGTTCGCCGACGAGCTGGCGCCGACGTGCCTGTCCACTGACCACCCGCGGTACCTGTCGTTCATCCCGTGCGCCCCGAGCGACGCGGCGGTCGTCTTCGACCTCGTCGTCGGCGCGTCCTCGATCTACGCCGGGTCGTGGCTCGAGGGCTCGGGAGCCGTCTACGCCGAGAACCAGGCCCTGCGCTGGATCGCCGACCTCGTCGGGATGCCGGACCGCGCCGGCGGCGTCTTCGTCCCGGGCGGGACGATCGGCAACCTCTCGGCCCTCGTGACGGCACGCACCACCGCCCGGGTGCGCGCGCCCGAGGGGGTCCGGCCGTGGCGGGTCGCCGCGACCGCCGGGGCGCACAGCTCGATCGCCTCGGCGTGCGAGGTCATGGACGCCGAGCTCGTCGCGGTCCCCGCGGACGCCGAGTGGCGGCTCACCGGGCCGGCCCTCCGTGAGGTGCTCGAGGCGCACGGACCGGAGACGTTCTTCGCCGTCGTCGCCACCGCGGGCACGACGAACTTCGGCATCGTCGACGACCTGGCGTCGGTGGCCCGGGTCTGCCAGGAGTTCGGCATCTGGTTCCACGTCGACGGCGCCTACGGCGGCGCCGGCCTCGCGGCCCCGTCGGTCCGCCACCGGTACGCCGGGATCGAGCAGTGCGACTCCTTCATCGTCGACCCCCACAAGTGGCTCTTCGCCCCGTTCGACTGCTGCGCCCTGCTCTACCGCGACCCGGCGCTGGCCCGGGCCGCACACACCCAGAAGGCCGGCTACCTCGACGTCCTCACCGAGGCGCCGGAGTGGAACCCCACCGACTACTCCGTCGGCCTGACGCGGCGGGCCCGCGGCCTGCCGTTCTGGTTCTCCCTCGTCGTCAACGGCACCGACGCCTACAGCGCGGCCGTCGAGCGCACCCTGGAGGTGGCCCGGTTCGCCGAGGAGGAGGTCCTCCGGCGCGAGCACCTCCAGCTCGTGCGGGCCCGCGACCTCTCCGTCGTCGTCTTCCGGCGGCTCGGCTGGACCGCGGCCGACTACCAGGCCTGGTCGGACCGGATGCTCGCGGAGGAGTTCGCCTTCGTCGTCCCGACGACCCACGACGGCGAGACCCTGGCCCGGTTCGCCGTCGTCAACCCGGCGACGACCGAGGCCGACATCGCGGCGATCCTCGACACGATGGCCTGAGGCCCCCCCGATCGCCCCACGCGGCGGGATCGATGGGGACCCTGGGGCCGATGTGACGGATGGTTCACGCCCGCCGGGCTTTGTCCAGCCGACACGCGGACCGACCCGCCGACCGGAATGACATCCGTGTCATTCGGTCGGTACAGTGAGGGCCGCCGCACGCACGCAACGAAGGGTCGACAGGGAACCGTGAGCGCCGCCCCCGAACAGGTCACCACCTCCGTCAGCGCCCCCGGGCTCTCGGAGCGCGACCGTGAGATCCTCGCCTTCGAGCGGCAGTGGTGGAAGTACGCGGGGTCCAAGGAGACCGCGATCAAGGAGCTCTTCGACATGAGCTCGACCCGCTACTACCAGGTCCTCAACGGCCTCATCGACGACCCGGACGCCCTCGCGCACGACCCGATGCTCGTCAAGCGCCTGCGGCGGCTTCGTGCCAGCCGGCAGCGCGCCCGCTCGGCCCGCCGGCTCGGCCTGGAGCCCTGAGCGCCGACCCCCACAGACCAGTGACGCCCGTCCGTGAGGGAAGCCGGACGGGCGTAGCTGTGTCCGCACCCCCCGCAGACACCGGATGCCGGGTGCGCGAGGTGCGCACCCGGCATCCGGGACCGTCGTGGAGCGGGTTCGCTCAGTCCAGGTCGGGGTCGGGGAACTCGACCGGCCAGCCCTTCTTCGCCAGCTGGTCGCGCACCCGCCGGAGGTCCTGCTCGCTCGGCTCGGTGTGCGTGTACGAGGTGATCGCCTCGGCGATGTCCTGGGGCCCCGCCGGGCTGACGTCCGCCCGGCGCAGCGCCTTGGCGATCTTCTTGACCTCCGAGCGCGTCAGCCGCCGCTCGAGGAGGGCGAGGAGCGGCACGTAGTCGTGCTCGGGCACCCCGCCGGGGTAGCCCTCGCGCAGCCAGTTGACGATGCGCGCGAGCGGGCTGCCCTCGCGCGGCGGCGCCTCGTCCTCCTCCTCGTCGGTTCCCCCGAGGGGCCACCCGCCGAGGACGAGCTTGGCCGAGACGAGGCGCACCTCGGCGTCCTCCGGGATGAGCGAGCGCGCCGCCTCGGGCGAGAGCAGGCCCTCGCGGACCAGCCGGCGGAGGACGTCGTGGGCCGCCTCGGTGCCGAGCCGCTCCTGGAGGACCGCGCCGAGGGCGGGGGCCTCGTGGTCGGCCACCCCGTCGGGGAAGCCCTCACGGATCCACTGGATGACGGATGCGGACAGCTGGGTCATCGGGCGGCTCACTTCTTGTCGGTGACGACGGGGAGGGGGTCGAAGGTGACGGTCTTGCCGAAGCCCGAGGCGACGATGAGGAGGAGCCCGGCGAGCACACCCCCGATGACGACGGCGACGAGCAGCACGGCGAGCACCCGCCCCACGACGCTGCGACGGTAGCTCAGCGAGCCGTCGGGCTCGACGACCGTCGTCGAGCCGATGGTGAG
>DASSQJ010000214.1:0-4288 GCA_035702545.1 Phycicoccus sp. | reverse complement strand
CGGGCACACGGAGCGGCCGCCCGCCGAGGACGTAGAGGTCCAGGCTCGGGCTCCGGCTCTCCTGGGACTCGTCGGCCCCGACCTCGACGACGTCACCGCCGCCGAGCACCGCGAGCTGGCCCATCCGCAGCGGCCGGCGGTCCGGGCCGATGCTGCCGCGCCCGTTGAGCGCGTAAACGAGGGCGTTGTAGCCGGGGTTCCACGGCAGGCGGACCCGCGCGCCCGGGGCCACCGTGAGGTGGAGGACCGTGATCGGGGTGTGGGTGATGCCCGGGCCCTCGTGCCCGTCGAGCTCGCCGGCGATGACGCGCACGAGCGCCCCGCCGTCCGGGCTGGAGAGCAGCGCGACGTCGCCGCCGCGGATGTCCTGGTAGCGCGGGGGCGACATCTTCTGGGCGCGGGGCAGGTTGACCCACAGCTGGAGCCCGTGGAAGAGGCCGCCGCTCACGACGAGCTCCTCCGGCGGGACCTCGATGTGGAGCAGGCCGGAGCCCGCGGTCATCCACTGGGTGTCGCCGTTGGTGATGACGCCGCCGCCACCGTGGGAGTCACGGTGCACGAAGGTGCCGTCGATGATGTACGTGACGGTCTCGAAGCCCCGATGGGGGTGCCACGCGGTGCCCTTCGGCTCGCCCGGTGCGTACTCGACCTCACCCATCTGGTCCATGTGGATGAACGGGTCGAGGGCGGCGAGGTCGACGCCGGCGAACGCGCGGCGGACCGGGAAGCCCTCCCCCTCGAACCCCGACGGGGCGGTAGTGACCGACCGCACGGGCCGCGAGACGGCGGTGGTGGCCGGCTCGGAGACGCGCGGGAGGGTCAGGATGTTCTCGACGGTGACGGCTGGCATGGGGCTCACGCTCCTCGGTGGTCATCCTCCGGTGCGGAGGGTTGCTGCGTCCAACACTAGTTGACTGTTCAACTATTCCCCCTCCCCTCGTGGTCTCCGGTTTCCCGCCTCCGGCGAGAACTGCGAGCGAGGCACCCCGAACTTTCCGATGCCTCGCTTGCATTTCTCTCCTCAGGCGAAGAACCAGCACGAGCCGGGATGGTCGCGGCTCAGGCGGCGCGGGAGGTCGCGGTGATCGTCGCCGAGCCGACGACCCGGGTGCCGTCGTACAGGACGACCGACTGCCCCGGCGCGACGCCCCGCACACGCTCCGCGAGGCGGACGGTGACCCGGCCCTCCTCGCCCTCCCCCGCGACCGAGGCGCGGGCCGGGACCTCCTCGCCGTGCGCCCGGACCTGGGCACCGACGGCCACCTCTCCGGCCGGGGCCGGGCCGCACCACCGCAGGTGCGCGCCCTCGACGACGTCCACCCCGAGGAGGTCGGCCGTCCCGACGAGCACCCGGTTCGCCGGCGCGTCGACCTCGACGACGTACCGCGGCTCACCGTCGAGGCGCGACCGGTCGATGCCGAGCCCGCGCCGCTGCCCGATGGTGAAGCCGTGGGTGCCCGCGTGGACCCCGACGACCTCGCCGGTCACCGCGTCGACGAGCTCGCCCGGCCGCTCCCCGAGGCGGCGCGTCAGCCAGGCACGGGTGTCGCCGTCGGGGATGAAGCAGACGTCGTGGCTGTCGGGCTTCCGGGCGACGGCGAAGCCCCGGGCGGCCGCCTCCTCGCGCACCTGCGACTTCAGCGAGTCCCCGAGCGGGAAGAACGCGCGGGCGAGCTGCTCGACGTCGAGGACGCCCAGGACGTAGGACTGGTCCTTCGCGGCGTCGACCGCGCGGTGCAGCTCACGCCCTGCCGACCCCTCGACGACCCGGGCGTAGTGGCCGGTGGCGACGGCGTCGAAGCCGAGGGCCACCGCCTTGTCGAGGAGCGCCGCGAACTTGATCCGCTCGTTGCACCGCAGGCACGGGTTCGGGGTCCGGCCGGCGGCGTACTCGGCGACGAAGTCCTCGACGACGTCGCGCTCGAAGCGCGCCGCGAGGTCCCAGACGTAGAACGGGATGCCGAGCCGGTCCGCGACCCGCCGGGCGTCGCCGGCGTCCTCGAGCGTGCAGCACCCGCGCGCCGACTCGCGCAGGGTGGCGGCCGAGCGGGAGAGGGCGAGGTGGACTCCGACGACCTCGTGCCCCGCGTCGAGCATCCGGGCCGCGGCGACCGCGGAGTCCACGCCGCCGGACATCGCGGCGACGACCCGCATCAGAGCGTTCCGCCGGCCCGTCGGGCCCGCTCGACGACTGCAGGCAGGGCCGCGAGGAAGGCGTCGACGTCGGCGTCGGTCGACGTGTGGCCGAGCGAGAGGCGCAGGGCGCCCCGCGCCTCGGCCTCGGTGTAGCCCATGGCGAGGAGGACGTGGCTCGGCTGCGGGACCCCGGCCTGGCAGGCCGACCCCGTGCTGCACTCGACCCCCGCCGCGTCGAGGAGGTAGAGCAGCGAGTCGCCCTCGCACCCGGGGACGAGCAGGTGGGCGTTGCCCGGGAGGCGGCTCGTGCCGTCCCCGGCGGTCCAGCACCCGCTCACGGTGACGCCGAGGTCGAGCGCGAGCGCCCCCTCGATGAGCCGGTCCCGCAGGGCGAGGACGCGCTTGGCCTCGACGTCGCGGGCCCCGACGGTCTCCTCGAGCGCCACGGCGAACGAGTGGATGCCCGCGGCGTCGAGCGTCCCACTGCGAACCTGACGTTCCTGTCCGCCGCCGTGGGCGATCGGGACGAGCGGCGCGTCGCGGCGGGCGAGCAGGGCCCCGACCCCGACCGGGCCGCCGATCTTGTGGGCACTGACCGTCATCAGGTCGGCGCCGCTGTCGTCGAAGCGGACCGGCAGGTGCGGGACTGCCTGCACCGCATCGGTGTGGAAGGGGACTCCGTGCTCGCGCGCGACGGCGGCGAGCTCGGCGACCGGCTGGACCGTCCCGACCTCGTTGTTCGCCCACATGACACTCGCGACCGCGACTCCGCCCTCGGCGAGCGCCGCGCGCAGGTCGTCGACCGCGATGTGCCCGCACCGGTCGGCGGGCAGCCAGGTCACCCGGACGCCCCGGGCGTCCTCGAGGTACTCGACCGGGTCGAGGACGGCGTGGTGCTCGATGGAGCTGGTGACGACCCCGTCGAGCGCGGGGTCGGCGGCGCGGCGCGCGAGCCAGGCGCCCTTGACGGCGAGGTTGTCGGACTCGGTGCCCCCGGACGTGAAGATGACCTCCGAGGGGCGGGCGCCGAGGACGACCGCGATGCGCTCGCGCGCCTCCTCGACGACCGCGCGGGCAGCCCGCCCCGAGGTGTGCAGCGAGGAGGGGTTGCCGACGCGCGCCGACTGCTCGGCCAGGGCCTCGAGCGCAGCAGGCAGCATCGGGGTCGTCGCCGCGTGGTCGAGGTAGGCCGTCACGAGGGTCGAGTCTACGTTTCGGTCCGAGCTCGACCGTTCCCCGGAGTCAGCCGGGGAACAGGCAGAACGGGTGCCCCGCCGGGTCGGCGAGCACGTAGAGCGGCTCGGCCGGGTCGTCGGTCCGGTCGAGCAGCAGCCGGGCACCGAGGACCTCCGCCCGGGCGCGCTGGCGCTCCAGGTCCGCCACGTCGTCGACGAGCAGGTCGAGGTGGAGCTGCATCGGCACCTCGTGCGAGGGCCACGTCGTGGGGGTCAGCTCGGGCACCTCCTGGAAGGCGAGGCGCCGGGTCCCGTCGGCCTCGGTGAGGACGAGCCAGTCGGCATCGTCCGGCTCCCCCGGAGCCGGAGGCTCGTCACCGGGCCGGTAGGTCAGCCCGAGCAGCTCGCGGTAGAACTCGGCGAGCCCGCGGACGTCGGTGGTGTCGAGCACGGTGTGCAGCAGGCGTGGTGACGGCATCGAGTGCCCCTCTCGTCACCGGCGACCCTAGCGCCGAGGCGACGCCGCGCACGCTCCCGGAAACGCGCGGGTGGGCACGCCGGAGGTCACCGGCGTGCCCACCCGAGTCGGCGGTGCGGGTCAGCCCTTGCGCTTCTTCACCTCGTCGGCTGCCTGGGGCAGCACGGTGAAGAGGTCACCGACGACGCCGAAGTCGACGAGCTCGAAGATCGGCGCCTCCTCGTCCTTGTTGACGGCGACGATCGTCTTCGAGGTCTGCATCCCGGCCCGGTGCTGGATGGCGCCGGAGATGCCGCAGGCCAGGTACAGCTGCGGCGAGACCGTCTTGCCGGTCTGGCCGACCTGGTTCTGGTGCGGGTACCAGCCGGCGTCGGTGGCGGCACGGGAGGCGCCGACGGCCGCGCCGAGCGCGTCCGCGAGCTGCTCGATCACTCCGAAGCCCTCGGCGCCGCCGGTGCCGCGGCCGCCGGAGACCACGATCGAGGCCTCGGTCAGGTCC
>DASSQJ010000213.1:0-2373 GCA_035702545.1 Phycicoccus sp. | reverse complement strand
AGGGGATGATTCGGGCCCGCCGCGGCCGGATCATCTTCATCTCCAGCGTCGTCGGCCTCTACGGCTCCCCGGGCCAGGCCAACTACGCCGCGAGCAAGGCCGGCCTCGTCGGCCTGGCCCGCTCGATCAGCCGGGAGCTCGGTGGGCGCGGGATCACCGCCAACGTCGTCGCACCCGGCTTCATCGAGACGGACATGACGGCCGAGCTGCCCCCGGACCGCAGGGACGCCTACCTCGCCGCCATCCCCGCCGGCCGGTTCGCCCACCCCGACGAGGTCGCCGCCGCCGTGACCTTCCTCGCCTCCGACGAGGCCGCCTACGTCACCGGGGCCGTCATCCCGGTCGACGGCGGGCTCGGCATGGGCCACTGACCGCATTCGCACCGTCCGCACCCGAAGCACCCACCAAGGAGCACCGCACATGCTGCTCGAGGGCAAGAACCTCCTCATCACCGGCGTCCTCATGGACTCCTCGATCGCCTTCCACGTCGCCAAGCTCGCGCAGGACGAGGGCGCCAACGTCGTCCTCACCTCCTTCGGGCGGACGATGAAGATCACCCAGACGATCGCCAGGCGCCTGCCGCAGACCCCGCCCGTCATCGAGCTCGACGTCGCCGACGACGAGCACCTCGCGACCCTCGCCGACCGCCTCGGTGAGCACGTCGACCGCCTCGACGGGGTGCTGCACTCGATCGGCTTCGCGCCGCAGGGGGCGTTCAACTTCCTCGAGGGCACCTGGGAGGACGTCTCCACGGCGCTGCACATCTCCGCCTACAGCCTCAAGTCCCTCGCGACCGCCTGCCTGCCGCGAATGCAGGACGGCGGCTCGGTCGTCGGCCTCACCTTCGACGCGAAGTTCGCCTGGCCGGTCTACGACTGGATGGGCGTCGCCAAGGCGGCCTTCGAGTCGACGAACCGTTACCTCGCGCGGGACCTCGGCCCCAAGGGCATCCGCTGCAACCTCGTCGCCGCCGGCCCGATCCGGACCACGGCCGCGAAGTCGATCCCCGGCTTCGAGGCGTTCGAGGAGGTCTGGGACAACCGCGCTCCGCTCGGCTGGGACGTCAAGGACCCGGTGCCGGCGGCCAAGGCGTGCGCCGTCCTGCTCTCGGACTGGTTCCCCGCGACGACGGGCGAGATCGTCCACGTCGACGGCGGCGTCCACGCCATGGGGCAGTGACCCGGACGTCCTCCGAGGCCGACCCGGTCGTCGTCGACGACGCGCGGCTGCTCGAGGGTCCAAACCTCTACTTCCCCAAGCCCGCTGCCAAGCTCGCGCTCAGCCTCCCGGGATACGCCCGAGCAACGGCGGAGGAGCTGGCCTCGCTCGCGACCCGGGTGGGCATGCGGCGCATCGGTCCCGGCGAGCCGCACTCCGAGCGACGCCAACGGTTCCTCATGCGACTCCTCGAGCACGCGATCCGGCGGACGGCCGCTGCGGCGGGGACGACCCGCCTGGGCATCCGGGTCCGCCCCGGCACCGACGCCGACGAGGTGACCGCGGCCTTCGTCTGGCGCAACCGCGGACGAGCACAGGCGCTCGTCGACGCCGTCCCGGACGTCCTCCGCGAATGGCTCGCGGGCGCCGGGCCTGAGGTCGTCCTGCCGGCCGCCGAGCGGGTGCGCACCTCCGCGGGAGGCGAGCCGCCCCGGATCGTGCGGCCCCGCATTCCCGTCGCGTCGATCACCGGCACCAACGGCAAGACGACGACGACCCGCCTGCTCGCCCACCTCGCGATGACCGCGGGCCTGCGGACGGCCTGGAGCTCGACCGACGGCGTCGTCGTCCAGGGCGAGACGGTCGAGCCGGGGGACTACAGCGGCCCGGCCGGCGCGCGCGGCGTCCTGGAGGCCGAGGGCGTCCAGATCGGCATCCTCGAGACGGCGCGTGGGGGGATGCTGCTCAAGGGCCTCGGCGTGACGCACAACGACGTCTCGGTCGTCACCAACGTCACCGCCGACCACCTCGGCCACCAGGGCATCGACACGGTCGACCAGCTCGCCGAGGTCAAGGCGATCATCACCCGCGCGACGAAGCCGTCCGGCTGGACAGTCCTCAACGGCGACGACCCCCGGGTCTGGGCGATGCGCACCGGCAGCCCCGCGAAGCCCTGGGTCTTCACCCTCGACCCCGCGAGCCCGGCGCTACGCGAGTCGCTCGCGGCGGGCGGGCGCGGGATCACCGTCCTCGACGGTGCGATCACCACGCTCCAGCCCAATGCCGAGCCGCAGCCGCTCGTCGACCTCGCCGACGTGCCGGTCACCCTGAGCGGCCTGTCGACGCACAACACGGCCAATGCCCTCGCCGCCGCCGCCGCCGCGCTCGCCCTCGGGCTGTCGCGGGAGGACGTGGTCGCCGGCCTGCGCACCTTCC
>DASSQJ010000212.1:0-10257 GCA_035702545.1 Phycicoccus sp. | reverse complement strand
CCGGCTCCGAGCTCGCCGCCGACGGCGTCGCCTCGGCCGTGTGGCTCAACACGACCGTCGCCACCTGCGCCGCGGCCATCGGCTGGCTCCTCGTCGAGAAGGTCCGCGACGGCCACCCGACCTCGCTCGGCGCCGCGTCCGGTGTCGTCGCCGGTCTCGTCGCGATCACCCCGGCCTGTGGCGCGCTCAGCCCACTCGGCTCGATCATCCTCGGCGCCGTCGCCGGCGGCCTCGCGGCGCTCGCCGTCGGCCTGAAGTACCGGCTCGGCTACGACGACTCCCTCGACGTCGTCGGCGTCCACCTCGTCGCCGGCCTCTGGGGAACCATCGGCGCCGGGCTGCTCGCCACCTCCGGTGGCCTCTTCTACGGTGGTGGCGTGCAGCAGACCGTCGTCCAGGTGCTCATCGCGCTCTCCGCGGTGACGGTCTCGGGCCTGGTCACCCTCGTCATCGCCCTGGCCCTCAAGGCGACGATGGGCTGGCGGATCCCCGACGACGTCGAGGTCGCCGGCATCGACCAGGCCGAGCACGCCGAGTCCGCCTACGAGCTCACCACCCGTGGTGCCCGGATGGGTGGCGCCGCCGTCCCGCACGGCACGTCCCGCCGGTCCGAGTCCCTCGACCTCGAAGGAGCCAAGTGATGAAGCTCGTCACCGCCATCATCAAGCCGCACCAGCTCGACGAGGTGAAGGAGGCCCTCGAGGCCTTCGGCCTCCAGGGCATGACGATCAGCGAGGCCCAGGGCTACGGCCGCCAGCGCGGGCACAGCGAGGTCTACCGGGGCGCGGAGTACACCGTCGACTTCGTCCCGAAGACCCGGCTCGAGGTGGTCGTCGACGACCTCGACGCCTCCTCGGTGGTCGACGTCATCGTCAAGGCCGCGCAGACCGGCCGGATCGGTGACGGGAAGGTCTGGGTCGTCCCGGTCGAGGACGTCGTCCGGGTCCGCACCGGAGAGCACGGCGTCGAGGCGATCTAGCCGATGACGACCTCCTCCTCGAGCGGCATCGGCTCCCGGAGGCTCGACCTGGCCGGCACACGTGACTTCCACGTCGCGGGTGCCGGCCGGTCCCGCCGGGGCGCCCTGTCCGCCTTCAGTCGCGAGTGGCTCGCCGAGGTGTGGCGCGACGCCACCGGCGGCTCCCGCGTCGAGGGGGTCGCCCTGTCGGCGGTCGGGAGCCTGGGCCGGGGCGACGCCGGCCCGCTCAGCGACTACGACCTCGTCCTGCTCCACTCCGAGCGCTCGCTCCCCGCGAAGGAGCTCACCGCCCTCGCCGACCGGATCTGGTACCCGATCTGGGATGCCGGGGTGCGCCTGGACCACAGCGTCCGGACGGTGACCCAGTGCCGCCAGGTGGCGGCCGCCGACCTCACGGCGGCCGTGGGGCTGCTCGACCTCGCGCCGCTGGCCGGCGACGCCGAGCTCGTCGCCGCCGCCCGCTCGACCGTCGCCCACGACTGGCGGGGGAACGCACGGAAGCGGCTGCCCCAGCTGGTGGAGGCGGTCGCGGCGCGCCACCAGCGCCAGGGCGACCTCGCGCAGAGCATCGAGCCGGAGCTCAAGGAGGCGCACGGGGGCCTGCGGGACATGACCGTCCTCGCCGCCCTCGCCGAGGCCTGGCTCGCCGACCGCCCGCACGGCGGGGTGGACGCGGCCTACGAGCGGCTGCTCGACGTCCGGGACGCCGTCCACGTCGTGACCGGTCGGGGCCGGGACCGGCTGGGCCGGGAGGACCACGACGCCGTCGCGGCGCTCCTGGGTGTCGGGGACGCCGACGACCTCCTCACCGCGGTGTCGTCCGCGGGCCGACTCATCGCGTACGCCCTCGACGGGACGCTGCGCCGGGCCGGCCAGTCACAGCGGGCCCGGACGCTGCGGGTCGGGCCGCGCCGGCCGCAGATGACACCCCTCGGCCACGGCCTCTTCGCGAGCGACGGCGAGGTGGTCCTCGGCTCAGCGCGCCTCGCCGGGAGCGACCCGACGCTCCCGCTCCGGGCCGGCGTCGTCGCCGCCCGGGCCGGGCTGCCCATCGCGCCCACGACCCTGGAGAACCTCGCGACGGTGGCGCCGGAGCTTCCGGTGCCGTGGCCCGAGGCCGCCCGCGACCTGCTCGGCGACCTCCTCGCGGCCGGGCCCGGGCTCGTCGCCGTGTGGGAGGGGCTGGACCAGGTCGGCGTCGTCGAGCGCTGGCTGCCCGACTGGCCGGCGGTGCGCTCCCGGCCGCAGCGCAACGCGGTCCACCGCCACACCGTCGACCGGCACCTCGTCGAGACGGTGGTGCGGGCCGCGGGCCTCGTCCGCCGCACCGCCCGCCCCGACCTCCTCCTCGCCGGGGCGCTGCTCCACGACATCGGCAAGGTCCGCGGCGCCCACGACCACTCGGTGACGGGGGCGGACATCGCCCGGCGGGTCGTCGAGCGGTGGGGCTTCCCGCCGCCGGACGTCGAGGTCCTCGTCACCCTCGTGCGCGAGCACCTGACCCTCATCGAGCTCGCGACCCGGCGCGACCACCAGGACCCTGCGACCGTGGATGCCGCGATCGCGGCGGCCGGAGGGGACCGCGAGGTGTTCGAGCTGCTGCTCGCGCTCACCGAGGCGGACGCCTCGGCGGCCGGGCCGCTCGCCTGGACCGACTGGCGGGCGACACTCCTCGAGCAGCTCGCCGCCGCGGTCCGCACCCGGCTCGACGCCCCGGCCGCCTCTCCGGAGGCGGAGGACGCGACGCCCGGGCCGGCGCCGCTGGCCCCGGACGTCCTCGCCGCCGTCCGGGCCGGGGAGCCCCGCGTCCGGGTCGTCTCCGGCGGGGGGTCGCACCGCCTCGACATCACCGACCTCGACCGGGTCGGGCTGTTCGCCGACACGGCCGGCCTGCTCGCGGCCGAGGGGCACACCGTCCGGACCGCCATCCTGCGCACCGTCGAGGGGGTCGCCGTCGACGAGTGGCACGTCGAGTCCCCGAGCGGCGCCGTGCCCGACCCCGAGCGGATCGTCCGCGGGCTCGCCCGGCTCGGGCGCGGCGACCGGGGCCCGCTCGAGGCGCTGGACCGCCGCCGGGCGCACGTGCCGCGGCCCTCGGGGCAGGCCGGCGTCGGGTCGCCCGGGCAGGCACGCGCCCTCGTCGTCCCGGGCGCGAGCACCGAGGCCACCGTCCTCGAGGTGCGGGCGAAGGACCGGCCCGGGCTGCTCCACGAGCTCGGGGCCGCCTTCGCCGGTGCCGGGATCTCCGTGCGCTCCGCCCACATCGCGACCTACGCCGGTCAGACCCTCGACACCTTCTACCTCACCGGCTCCGACGGGCTGCCCCTGCCGCCGGCGCGCGTCGCCCAGGCGGTGAGCCTCGTCATCGACACCTGCGACGGCCTCACCCCCAGCTGACCCAACTTTCTCTCCGGATGCCGGAACCTTCAGCGGGGGACGCGAACCGTTCCGGCCCTCCGCTGAAGGTTCCCGTCGCCCGGCGCCGCGCGTCGACCCACCCCGCCCAGCCGTTAGCCTTGTCCGGTGTTCACGAGCCTGTCCGACCGCCTGACCGCGACCTTCAAGAACCTCCGCACCAAGGGCCGCCTCTCCGAGTCCGACGTCAACAGGACCGTCCGCGACATCCGGCTGGCCCTCCTCGACGCGGACGTCGCGCTACCGGTCGTCAAGTCCTTCACGCACAACGTCCGCGAGCGGGCGCTGGGCTCGGAGGTCAGCGAGGCGCTCAACCCGGCGCAGCAGGTCGTCAAGATCGTCAACGAGGAGCTCGTCGGCATCCTCGGCGGCCAGACCCGCACCCTGCGGTTCGCGAAGCAGCCGCCGACCGTCATCATGCTCGCGGGCCTCCAGGGCTCCGGCAAGACGACCCTCGCCGGCAAGCTCGCCCACTGGCTCAAGGAGCAGGGGCACACCCCGATCCTCGTCGCCGCCGACCTCCAGCGCCCCAACGCCGTCACCCAGCTCGAGGTCGTCGGCCAGCGCGCCGGCGTCCCGGTGTACGCCCCGGAGCGCGGCAACATCGGCGGCCACGACGTGGTGAGCGAGGGCATCGAGGGGACCCGGTCCTTCGGCGACCCGGTCGCCGTCTCGCGCGGTGGCGTCGCGGAGGCCCGCGCCAAGCAGCACGACGTCGTCATCATCGACACCGCCGGCCGGCTCGCCATCGACGCGGACCTGATGCAGCAGGCCGCCGACATCCGGGCCGCCATCGAGCCCGACGAGGTCCTCTTCGTCATCGACGCGATGATCGGGCAGGCGGCCGTCGAGACCGCGGAGGCCTTCCTCGACGGCGTCGACTTCACCGGCGTCGTGCTCTCCAAGCTCGACGGCGACGCCCGGGGCGGGGCCGCGCTCTCGGTCGCCTCGGTCACCGGCCGGCCGATCATGTTCGCGTCGACCGGCGAGGGGGTGAAGGACTTCGAGGTCTTCCACCCGGACCGGATGGCCTCGCGCATCCTCGACATGGGCGACGTGCTCACGCTCATCGAGCAGGCGGAGCGGGCGTTCGACCGGGCCCAGGCGGCCGAGATGGAGCGCAAGTTCCTCGCCGCCGAGGACTTCACCTTCGACGACTTCCTCCAGCAGATGGCCGCCATCAAGAAGATGGGCTCGCTGAAGTCGATCCTCGGGATGATGCCCGGGATGGGCCAGATGCGCGCCCAGCTCGAGGCGTTCGACGAGCGCGAGTTCGACCGTGTCGAGGCGATGGTCCGCTCGATGACGCCGTTCGAGCGCAACCACCCCAAGCAGATCAACGGGTCCCGCCGGGCCCGGATCGCGAAGGGTTCCGGGGTCTCGACCTCGGAGGTCAACCAGCTCCTCGAGCGCTTCGGCGAGGCGCAGAAGATGATGAAGCAGCTGGCCCGGGGTGGGGGAGTCCCGGGGATGCCGGGCATGGGCAGCGGCCCGGGCAAGCGGGGGCGCCAGCAGCAGCCGCAGCGGAAGAAGTCCAAGTCGGGCAACCCGGCGAAGCGCGCCGCCGAGGAGCGGGCCGCGGCGCAGCGGGCCGCCGAGAAGCCGGCCGGGTCCTCATTCGGGGCGGGCACGGGGACCGACGGGCTCGACCCCGCCGCGTTCGACCCGGCCCAGCTGCCCAAGGGCTTCGAGAAGTTCCTCGGCAAGTGACCGACCCGGCCGCCGGCACCGCGGGGCTCAACACCCTCGCGGTCGGCACCGGCGGGCCGCGGGTCGCCTTCCTCCACGGGCTCTTCGGCCAGGGACGCAACTGGACCCAGGTCGCCAAGACCCTGGCCGGCGAGGACGGCAGCGGAGCGAGGTCCCTCCTCGTCGACCTGCCCGACCACGGCCGGTCCCCGTGGACGGACGAGTTCTCCTACGAGGGCTACGCCGAGCGGGTGGCCGCGACCCTCGCCGCGGCCGCGCCGGGGGAGCGGTGGGTGCTCGTCGGGCACTCCCTCGGGGGCAAGACCGCGATGGTGACGACGCTGCTCCATCCGGACCTCGTCCAGCACCTCGTCGTCGTCGACATAGCGCCCAAGGACTACGGCGACCTCGACCGCTTCCGCCAGTACATCGACGCGATGCGGGCCCTCCCGCTCACCGAGCTGACCAGCCGCGCCGACGCCGAGGAGCGGTTCGCGGATGCCGAGCCCGACCCGGGCATCCGCGGGTTCCTCCTCCAGAACCTACGCCGGCACGGCACCTCCTGGTCCTGGCAGGCCAACCTCGACCTCATCGCGAGGGACGCCGAGCAGGGGCAGGGCTCGCGCATCGCGGACTTCCCCGACCTCGGTCGCACGTGGGACGGTCCGGTCGTCTGGCTCGTCGGCGAGGCGTCCGGCTACGTCCGCGACGAGGACACGGCCGCGATGCGGGCCCTGTTCCCCCGGACCCGGCTCGTCACCGTCAAGGGCGCCGGGCACTGGGTGCACACCGACGCCCCCGAGGTCGTCGTCGAGACCCTCCGCCGGGTCGTCCGGGTCGCCGGTCGCTGACCGGTCGCTGCCGACGGCCCGTCAGCCGCCGTCGGGGTCGGGGAGGTCCTCGACGGCGCGCAGGCCGAGCAGCGGTGAGCGGACGAGCCACACCACCGCCAGCGCCCCACCGATGCCGCCGGCGGCGATCGTCGGACCGGCGCCGACGAGTGCTGCCAGACCGCCGGCGAGCAGCGCTCCGAGCGGACGGACTCCGTAGTTCACCGTCGTGAACGCCCCCTGGACCCTGGCCCGGACGGCGTCCGGGATGACCGCGGTCATGACGGCGCCCAGGTTGACGTCGAAGAGGATCACCCCGAAGGCGCTGACCGCCTCGACCGCCCCCAGACCGACGGCGCGGGCGAGGACCGGCCCCTGGAGCAGGGGGAGGGCCGCGAGCGGGGCGGTGAACAGCACCGCCCCGAGCGCGATCGTCCGCCCCGTACCGAGGCGGCGGGCGACGCGGCCGGCGAGGACCGCGCCGAGCAGGCCACCCACTGCTCCGAGGCCCATGGCGAGGCCGATGGTCCCGGCGGGGAGCCCGAGGTCACGGCTCGCGAACACGACGAGCAGGGCGCTGACCATCATCGTGAAGAGGTTGACCCACGTGACGCAGGCGAGGGCCGGCCGCAGGACCGGGTGGCGGACGACGAAGCGCATCCCCTCGACGACGCGGGTCCGCAGCGCGGCCCCGCCGTTGGGGGCAGGAGGCCGCTCGAGGGCGTCGACGGTCCGGACGAGGAGCGCCGAGCCGAGGAAGGACAGGCCGTCGACGACGAGGGCGAACGGCGCGGTCAGGGCCTGGACGAGCCCTCCCCCCACGGCGGGACCGACGACGAACGAGCCCGACCGGGTCGTGCTGAGCAGCGCGTTCGCCTCGAGGTACTGGTCGCGTCGGACGAGGGCGACGAAGAACGGCTGCCAGGCGGAGCGGAACAGCGTCGAGAGGGCCCCGAGGAGCAGTGCCACGACGACGAGGTGGGCGAGGGTGAGCACGCCGAGGAGGGCCGCGGCGGGCACGGTGAGGACGACGGCGGCCCGGGCGAGGTCGGAGGCGATGAGCAGCGAGCGCTTCCGGGGCCGGCGGTCGACCCAGGAGCCGACGGGGAGGGCGACCAGGTTCGGCAGCCAGACGACGGCCGCGAGCACGGCCACCTCGGTCGCGCTCGCGTGGAGGACGGTCACCGCGACGAGGGGGAGGGCGAGCTCGGAGACCCGGTCGCCGAGCTCCGACACGGCCTGCGCCGACCAGAACCGGGCGAACGGCGGCTCCCGCCACAGCGGTCGACCCCGCGCCGGGGTCGGCGCCGGGGCGCCGTGGTCGGCGAGGGTCGTGTCAGCCACGCTCGCCGTCCGGGAGCGTGTACCGCAGGAGGTGGACCGTCCGGGCCCCGGCAGGCGCCGACGCGGGGTCCTCCTTGCGCCGGACGTAGGGGGCGAGGAGCCGCTCGATCTCCTCCTCGAGGGCGAGGGCCTCGTCGGGCGTGACGAGCACCCGCGTGCTGGCCCGTCCGGCGACGTCGAGCCAGTCGGGGGGCAGGGCCGGCTCGACGTCGCGGTGCCACTCGCCGACGACGTCCCCCTCGGCCTGCTCGATCGTCGCGGCGAGCGCCCGGGCCGCCTGCCGGGCGCCCGGGCCCTCGGCGGTGAGCCGGAAGCCCCGGCTCGTCGCCTCCCACCAGCGTTCGCGGCCGCTGCCGTGGGTCACCGCGTCGCGAACGAGGCCATGCTCGGCGAGGTGGCGCAGGTGCCAGCTCGTCACCGACGGGCTCGCGCCGACGGCGGGGGAGAGGCGGGTCGCGGTGCTCGGGCCGTGCCGTTGCAGCTCGCCGAGAATGCGGACGCGCACCGGGTGCGCGAGGGCGCGCATGCCCCGGGCGTCGAGCTCGATGTCGCCGTAGGGGTTGGCCATCCGATGTCCTCCCTGATCTGAGAGGACAGTATCGAGAGGGTTCTCTCACGTCAACCGGGCGAGGCGCAGTCCCTCTGGGCCCGGTGGCGGTGACCGGCTCCGGGGCTGGGGCCGCCGCTAGGGTCGGGCCATGGCAGAGGTGCTGCACCTGGTAGGTCCCGTCCTCGTCGGGCGGGAGGAGGAGCGCTCCGAGGCGTGGGTCGTCGGGGGCCGGCTCACGTACGGCCGCCCGGTCGGCGACCACGACGTGACGACCCTCGAGGGATGGGTGCTGCCCGGCCTCGTCGACGCGCACTGCCACATCGGGCTCGACGCCCACGGGGCCGTCGACGACGCGACGGCCGAGGCGCAGGCGCTCGCCGACCGCGACGCCGGCACGCTGCTCATCCGCGACGCGGGCTCACCCGCCGACACCCGGTGGATCGACGACCGCGAGGACCTGCCGCGGGTCATCCGGGCGGGTCGGCACATCGCCCGGACCCGGCGGTACATCCGGAACTACGCGTGGGAGGTCGAGCCGGAGGACCTCGTCGAGCGGGTCCGGATCGAGGCCCGGGCCGGCGACGGCTGGGTCAAGCTCGTCGGCGACTGGATCGACCGGGAGGTCGGCGACCTCGCCCCGTGCTGGCCGCGGGACGTGCTCGCCGACGCCGTCGCGGCGGCGCACGACGAGGGCGCGCGGGTCACCGCGCACTGCTTCGGGGAGGAGTCGCTGCGCGACTTCGCGGCCGCGGGGACCGACTGCGTCGAGCACGCCTGCGGCCTGGAGGACGACACCGTCGCGGCCTTCGCGGCGCAGGGCATCGCCGTCGTCCCGACCCTGGTCAACATCGACACCTTCCCGCGGATCGCGGAGCCCGCCCGCGAGAAGTTCCCCGAGTACCACCGGCACATGGTCGACCTGCACACCCGCCGGTACGACACGATCCGGACGGCGCACGAGGCGGGGATCCCCGTCTACGTCGGGACCGACGCCGGGGGCTCGCTCCCGCACGGCCTGGCCGCGGAGGAGGTCGAGCGGCTCACCCGGTGCGGGCTCTCCGCGCTCGAGGCACTGGATGCCGGCACGTGGGCGGCGCGGGCCTGGCTCGGCCGGCCGGGGCTCGAGGAGGGCGCCCAGGCCGACCTCCTCGTGCTCCCCGCCGACCCCCGAGAGGGCGTCGAGGTGCTCGGCCACCCCTCGGCGATCGTGTTGCGCGGGAACGTCGTCCGGGGCTGACGGCGCGGGTCGACGGGTCAGGCCGGCTCGGGTGCCCCGTCGCGGGCACCCGACACCTCGAGCGCGGAGAGCTCGGACTCCAGCGCCCGCTCGGCCCGGTGGGCACGGACCGACCACGCGACGGCGCCGGCCCACACGGCGCAGAGGACCGCATAGACGACGTACCGGGTGGCGTCAGGGGCGGCGACCCAGTCGCTGCGCAGGAGGGTCCGGGTGTTCGTGAGGACGATGATCCCGCCCACGGCCGAGCCGAGGACCCGCGGCGGGACGTGCCGGACGAGCCACGCCGCGACGGGGGCGGCGACGAGTCCGCCGGCGAGCAGTGCGAGCACCCACGCCACGTCGATGCCGGCGGTGCCCAGGGCGAGGAGGAATCCGGCGCTGGCCGCCACGGAGACGAGGAACTCCGAGGTGTCGACGGAGCCGATGACCCGGCGCGGCTCCAGCCGGCCACTGGCGAGGATGGCCGGGGTGCCGATGGGACCCCACCCACCGCCTCCGGTGGCGTCGACGAAGCCGGCGGCCAGGCCGAGCGGCGCAAGGAAGCGGCGGCGGAGCGGGTGCCCGAGGCGGTCGCGGCGCACGCCCGACACCGTGAAGCGGACGAGGACGTAGGTCCCGAGCGCGAGGAGCACGAGCGACATCAGGGGGGCGGCGACCGAGGTGTCGAGGCCGGAGAGGACGGTGGCCCCGGCGAAGGCTCCCACCGCGCCGGGGACGCCGATCCGGGTCACCACCTGCCAGTCGACGTTGCCGAACCGCCAGTGCGACGCCCCGGACGCCAGGGTCGTGCCGATCTCGGCCAGGTGGACGGTGGCCGACGCCGCGGCGGGGTTCGCGCCGATGGCGAGGAGCAGCGTCGTCGACGTCACGCCGTAGGCCATGCCCAGCGAGCCGTCGACGAGCTGGGCGCCGAGGCCGACGAGGGCGAGGAGGACGAGCTTGCGCATGAGGGGTCCTTCGGGCTGGGCGGAGGCGGTGCCAGGTCGAGTCAAACCAAACATTGAGTTATGAGTCCACAAACACGGAGTGATGTCTTGAATGATGGATGGCACCCCCAACCCCGACTTCTTGCGAGTTCTCCCGGTCGACACCCCAGCTTCGGCCCCCCGGATGCGGCTCAACGGGCAATGAGTCGAGGAACTGGTCCGCCGCCCTCGGTCGTCGACCCCGGCTGAAGACCATCGAGGTGGGCCGACGACCATCGAGGCCG